>DASSTH010000487.1:0-7544 GCA_035708025.1 Nakamurella sp.
GTACCTGCTGGCATCGCTGGACCAGTCGCTGCAGCGGATGGGCCTGGAGTACGTGGACATCTTCTACTCCCACCGGGCCGATCCGGACACGCCGCTGGAAGAGACCATGGGCGCGCTGCACACCGCCGTCACCTCCGGCCGGGCGCTGTATGCCGGAATCTCGTCATACTCCCCGGAGCGCACCCGCCGGGCGGCGCAGATCCTGGCGGAACTGGGCACCCCGCTGCTGATCCACCAGCCGTCCTATTCGATGCTCAACCGATGGATCGAGGACGGCCTGCTGGACACCCTGGGCGAGCTGGGTGTCGGCTGCATCGCCTTCTCGCCGCTGGCGCAGGGGATGCTCACCGACAGGTACCTGAACGGCATCCCGGAGGGCTCGCGCGCCTCGCAGCACAAGTCGCTGTCGCCCACGTTGCTCACGGACGAGGCGCTGACGCACATCCGGGCGCTGAACGAGATCGCCGCGGGGCGGGGTCAGAGCCTGGCGCAGATGGCGTTGGCCTGGGCGTTGCGCGACGCGCGGATGACCTCGGTGCTCATCGGGGCATCCTCGGTGCGGCAGCTGGAGGCCAACGTGGACGCGGTGAACAACACGGAGTTCACCGAACAGGAGTTGGCCGACATCGAGCGGCACGCCGTGGACACCGGCATCAACCTCTGGCGCCGCTCCAGCGCCGTGTAGCTGTATAGGCCCAGGCGTAGCGCGTTGCTGCCGGGACGCGCCGGGTGGTGACGGCGTGTCGCGCGAAGAACCCGCTACGCCCGCGGGGACTCGTCGCCGGAACTGCCGTCACCGCCGGATGGGTGCTCGCCGGAGGGCCCGTCACCGGCCTCCGACTGGTCCTCCGCCGATGCGTCGTCCACCGCGGGCTCGTCACCGATGACGGTCTCGGTGTCCCAGTCGCCCATGCCGGCCAGCAGGGCGGAGAACTCGCGGTCGCGGGCCACGAAGGCGGACGGGTCGTCCAGATCGTCGCTGCCCGGCAGCAGGTCGGGGTGCGCCCACAGGGCGTCCCGGCCATCGATCCCGCGGGAGGACTGCAGGTCCCGCCACAGTTCGGCCGCCGCCCGCAGCCGGCGCGGCCGGAGCTGAAGCCCGATCAGGGTGGAGAAGGTCTGCTCGGCGGGGCCGCCGGTGGCCCGCCGGCGGCGCAGCGTCTCGCGCAGCGCCGGAGCACCCGGGAGGCGATCGCCGACGGCGTCGGCCACCACGGTGTCCACCCAGCCCTCCACCAGCGCCAACAGGGTCTCCAGGGCGCTCAACGCCTGCTGCTGACCCGGGCTGGTGGTGGGCTCGAACATGCCCTTGCCCAACGCCGCCTCGATGCTCGACGGATCCGACGGGTCGATGGACGCCGCCAGTTCCTCCATCGCGGAGAAGTCGACGCTGATGGCCCCCGCGTAACTGGAGATGAGCTCGATGATCCGCTGCCGCAGCCACGGCACGTGGGCGAACAGCCGGTGGTGTGCGGCCTCGCGGGCGGCCAGGTACAGCCGGACCTGGTCCTCGGGCAGGTCGAGCCCGGCGCTGAACTCGGCGATGGACCGGGGCAGCAGCGCGGCCGTGCCCTTGGGTCCCAGCGGCATCCCGATGTCGGTGGAGGTGAGCACCTCGCCGGCCAGCTGCGCCAGGCCCTGTCCGAGCTGGCTGCCGAAGGCCATCCCGCCCATCGACCCCATCATGGCCAGCAGCGGCCCGGCCTGCGCGCGCGCCTGCTCCGGCAGACCCTCGATCCAGGCCTTGGACACCCGCTCGGCGATGGGGGAGCACAGCGTCTCCCAGGCCGGCATGGTCGCGTCGATCCACTGCCGCGGGGTCCACGCGGTGACCGTGGTGGCCCCCACCGGCAGCGAGGTTGCCCCGTCGAGCCACACCTCCGCCAGCGCCATGGCATCCCGCACGGCCGCCACGTCCACCGATGCCACCGGGTGCGAGGCGGGCACCTGCGAGCTGGCCAGCTGGCGGGCGAGGTCGTAGTTGACCGGCCCGGACGAGCCGGAAGCGCCCGCCTGCGACATCATCTGGCCCAGCTGGGAGAGCATCGAGCCGAGCTGGCTCAGGTCGAACGCCCCCGGGTTCGGGTTCGCGCCCTCACCCCGATCGTCGTCACCGGGCAGGTTGAAGCCGAACGGCAGATTGCTCATGCAGTTCACGGTACTGACATTCCGGTTTCGCCGTGCGGCCCTGCGGAGGTTCGGTCCGCCCGTGATCACGCTCTGTGCGAACGAACGGACGCGCCCCGCGTCGGCGCTCGATCGGACGGCCGGGGCCGCCCGCACAGCAACTGCCCGTAGGCTCTGCTGTCGTGGCGGCTCCCGACGACCCGGTCCCCGGCACCGGCGCGGATCCGCGGTACGCGAGGCCCGGCGCCGCCGGCTTTCCGATTTCCGCGGATCCAACGCCGCCGGCCGCCCCGCCGGTGCCGGCCGCACCGCCGCCTCCGCCCGGACCGGCGGTGCCGGACGAACCGCGGGCATCCGTCCGGCGCCCCATGACGGAGCGGGCTCGCACGCTGTGGGCCGGCGGGCTGGTCAGCCTGGTGCTGGTGGCGCTCGGCGCGGCGATCCCGGTGCCGTTCGTCGCGCTGGGGCCGGGATCGACGTTCAACACCATCGCCTCGGCACAGGGTCACCAGGTGATCACTTTCAGCGGTGACGACATCCCGGCGGCCGCCGCCGAACAGCCCACCGGTCATCTGAACATGCTCACCATCCGGATCGTGGACAAGATCCCGATGTTCGAGGCGGTCGGCATGTGGGTCTCCGGCCAGTACCAGTTCGCGCCGCGGGAGGAGTACTTCCCGCCGAACAAGTCGGTGCAGCAGGTCAACGAGGAGAACCGGCAGATGTTCACCGACTCCCAGTCGGCCGCCGAGATCGAGGCGCTGCGCTACTTGGGCTACCCGAACGTGGTCTACGTCGGTGACATCACGTCGGACTCGCCGAGCTGGCACATCTTGCAACCCAAGGACCAGATCACCGAGGTGGACGGCAAACCGGTGACGGACTACCAGTCGCTGGCCGGCATCATGTCCGGCACCCACCCGGACCAGAAGGTCGCGGTGACGGTGCGGCGCGACGGCGAGCCGGTGACCGCGACGATCACGCTGGGGGCGAACCCGAAGGTGGGCCCGCAGGGCTTCCTGGGGGTCGGGGTGGTCGAGCGTCCGGTGGCACCGTTCTCCATCAACATCGCACTGGAGGACATCGGCGGCCCGTCCGCGGGACTGATGTTCACCCTGGGCATCATCGACCGGCTCACCCCGGGTGACCTGTCCGGCGGCAAGTTCATCGCCGGCACCGGGACGATCAACGTGCAGGACGGCTCGGTGGGGGCGATCGGCGGTGTCACGCTCAAGGAGCGCACCGCCCGCTCGGCCGGTGCGCAGTACATGCTGGTGCCCGCGGACAACTGCGCCGAGGCGCTCACCGACGTGCCGGACGGGCTGACGTTGGTCAAGGTCAGCACCTTGGACGACGCGGTGCAGGCGGTCAAGACGATCGCCGCGGGCGGAACCCCGCCCAGCTGTTCCACCACCTGACGCCTCGCGTCTGGCGAGCCCGACCAGGACGCGAGGCACCCACCCAGGACCGCGCGGATCAACTTCTGCTCGCGAGGATCAACTTCAGGCTCCACCCCCGAAGTTGATCCTCGCCGGCGGAAGTTGATCCTCGCGTCTGAGGAGCGTCAGTCGTCGAAGGTGCCGCGCAGGGCGGCGAGCAGGCCGGGCGCCAGGTCCGGGCCACGCAGCACGGGGCCGTCGGGGTCGTGCCGCCAGCGGAGCACACAGGCCCCGCCCGGGCGGTCCCGCAGCACCCCCGCGGCCAGCCGCGCCTCGGCCTGCTGCTCACCCGCGCCGGCCAGGATCTCCAGCACCAGCGCGCAGCCGGCCACCTCGGAAGGCCAGCTGATGGTGGCCAGCGCATCGGACAGGGTGTCGCCCGGCAGGTCCTCCTGCGCGATCGGGGTGTACTCGCCCAGCACGTCGACCCCGGACCGCATCCGGGTGGCCAGCTGCGGCTCGGCGGCCAGCAGGTCGGCGGTCCGCACCAGCGCGAACATCCGCCGGGGGGCGTCCCAGCCACCGGCGGCGGCGAACTGCTCCACCTCGTCCACCGCGGCGACCAACGGGTCGGGCAGTGGGGGCCCGGGAGTGGCGGGGGGTGGCTGGGTCACTCGGCGATCCTGCCACGGCTGCGGCCGGCCCGGACCGGGCGGCGGTGGGGATGCGGTGTGACCGTTCGCCCGCGGACCGACGGGTGACGCCCGCCACCCTCGCGTCCCGGCGGTCACCGCCAGGTCCGGTGCGGCCGGCGCCCGCCCGGACGCGCTCCCGGGGAACCTCCCGGGCGCCTCTACAGTTGACCAGGCGAGGCCGCCCGCGGGCGGCTGGCCCGCGCGGGTCCCACCGGGTCCTGCCCATCGTCCGCCCGGCGGCGCGTCCGCCCCCCTGCACTGAAGGAGCACGTCCCGTGGCTACCCGGCCCCCCGTTGGTATGCCCGTGCTGTCCCGCCGCGCCAAGCGCGTGCTGATCGCGCTGGTGGCGGTGATCGTGCTGATCATCGCCTGGTTCCAGTTCGTGAACGTCTACGTGGACTACGCGTGGTACCGCGAGGTGCACTTCACCGGGGTGTTCAGCACCACGCTGGTCACCCGCGTCGTGCTGTTCTTCATCGCCGGGATCGGTATGACGGCGGTCATCTTCGGCGCGCTGTTCCTGGCGTTCCGCAGCCGGCCGGTGTTCCTGCCCAGCGCGGAGGTGGACCCGCTGGCGCCCTACCGGACGGTGGTCACCGCCCATCCCAAGCTGTTCGCCTTCGGCATCGCGGGGCTGATCGGGCTGATCTGTGCCTTCTCCGCCCAGGGGTCCTGGCAGACCGTCCAGTTGTGGCTGCACGGCGGCGACTTCGGGGTGGCTGATCCGCAGTTCGGGCACGACGTCGGCTTCTACGTCTTCCGGCTGCCGATGTACCAGATGATCCTGTCCTGGCTGTTCATCGCCACCGCGCTGGCCTTCGTCGCGGTGCTGGTCACCCAGTACGTGTTCGGCGGTATCCGGCTGTCCGGGCCGAAGGGCCGCCGGGTCACCACCCAGGCGGCGTTGCAACTGTCCCTGCTGGTCGGCGTGTTCGTACTGATCAAGGCCGTGCAGTACTGGTTCGACCGGTACGACCTGCTGTTCTCCGACCGCAGCGGCATCTTCACCGGCGCCTCCTACACCGACGTCAACGCGGTGCTGCCGGCCAAGATCATCCTGATGTGCATCGCCGCCATCTGCGCCGTCGGGTTCATCGTCGGCGGGGCGCTGCGGTCGGTGAAGCTGCCGGTGATCGCGCTGGCCCTGCTGCTGTTGTCCAGCATCCTGATCGGCGGGGTGTGGCCGCTGATCCTGCAGAAGGTGGTGGTCGGGCCCAGCGCCATCACCAAGGAATCGGCCTACATCGAGCGGAACATCGCGGCCACCCGCGACGCCTACCGCATCACCAACGACGCCGTCGAGTACGTGCCCTACGACGACAAGGACACGCTGAACAACCCGGCGGACCTGGCCGACGTGGAACCCGGAACAGTGAACAACGCCCGGCTGCTCGACCCGAACCTGCTGTCCTCGACCTTCACCCAGCGGGAGCAGTTGCGGAACTTCTACGGCTTCGCCAAGCAGCTGTCGGTCGACCGGTACACCAACGAGGACGGCAAGACCCAGGACTACGTGGTCGCGGCGCGCGAGATCGACGTGTCGAACTTCGAGGACGCCCAGATGGGGTGGATCAACCAGCACCTGGTGTACACGCACGGGAACGGCTTCGTCGCCGCCCCGGCCAACCAGTTGCAGGACGGCTATCCGAAGTTCGAGGTCTCCGACGTGCAGAACCCCAAGGGCGGCATCCCGGTGCAGCAGCCGCGGATCTATTACGGTGCGCTGGCCCCGGAGTACGCCATCGTGGGGGCACCGGCCGGCGCCACGCCGAGCGAGTACGACACGGACACCCAGAAGTTCACCTACGACGGCACCGGTGGTGTGCCGGTCGGCAGCTTCTTCGGCCGGCTGATCTTCGCGACCCATTACACCGAGGCCAACTTCCTGTTCTCCTCGGAGATCAACTCCGAGTCGAAGGTCATGTACAACCGCGATCCGCGGGACCGGGTGAAGAAGGCCGCACCCTTCCTGACCGTGGACACCCGGCCCTATCCGGCCGTGGTGGACGGGCGCATCGTGTGGATCGTGGACGCCTACACCACGGCGCAGAACTACCCGTACGCGCAGAACGTGACGCTGTCGGATGTCACCAGCAACTCCCTGCAGGCCGCGGGGAAGGCGGCCGGCCAGACGGATAAGCAGGTCTCCTATATCCGCAACTCGGTCAAGGCCGTGGTGGACGCCTACAACGGCACCGTGACGCTGTACCAGGTGCAGGACGACGACCCGGTACTGCAGGCTTGGGAATCGGTGTTCCCGGGTCTGATCCAGCCGGAGGGTTCGATCTCCGCGGACCTGCGGGCGCACTTCCGTTATCCCGAAGACCTTTTCGAGGTGCAGCGCAACCTGCTCGGCAAGTACTACGTGAGCAACCCGACGGACTTCTACCAGAACTCCAACTTCTGGAAGGTGCCCAACGACCCGACCGAATCCGGGGTGACCGCCGCGCAGCCACCGTACTACCTGGAGATCGCACTCCCGGGCGAGTCCAAGCCACAGTTCGTGCTGACCAGCGCGATGACGTGGTTCCAGCGGGAGTACATCTCTGCCTACATCACGGCGAACGGTGATCCTGACGACTACGGCAAGATCACCGTGCAGCAGATGCCGGCGGACACCCAGACGCCCGGTCCCGTGCTGATCCAGCAGCTGTTCAACTCCAACACCGACATCAGCAACTACGTCACCACCCGTACCACCAGCGGGAAGTCGCAGGTGCTCTACGGCAACCTGCTGACCCTTCCCACCGACAAGGGCCTGTTGTACGTGGAACCGCTGTATCTGCAAGGGGTTTCGGCTAGTTCGTATCCGCAGCTCGGCCAGGTGCTGGTGTGGTACAACGGCCAGGTCGGCATGGGGCCTTCGCTGGCGGCGGCGCTGGAGAACGCGGCGCCGGCCGAACTGCCACCGGGATCCGACGGGGCGGGCGGACCGTCGGAGTCGGGTTCGACACCGCCGGCGTCGGATTCCACGACCTCGCCGTCCACCGAGTCCCAGGTGGTGACGAGCCCGTCCGGCCCGACGACCGGTTCGTCGTCGCCCAGCGCCCCGCCCGCGGATGCCGCGGCGGCGCTGGCCGAGATGCAACAGGCCGAACAGGCCCTGGCTGATGCCAAGCGGTCCGGCGACCTGGGCGCCATCGGCGCCGCGACCGAGCGGCTCTACACCGCGGTGCAGCAGTATCTGGAACTGGCCGGCCCCAGTGCCACGGTCAGTTCGTCGGTGACGAGCCAGCTGACCCAGACCTCGAGCGAGGGTGGCGGCTGAGCCGCGATCGCGGCGGTAGGGCCGGTGCGCCGGGGCTGATACACTGGTGCTGCCGCCAACGCGGGGTGGAGCAG
>DASSTH010000488.1:0-2813 GCA_035708025.1 Nakamurella sp.
CCTCGCGGCGCTCGTGCTGGTGTTCGTACTCAAAGATCTGTCGATCGGATCTCTCGATTGTCAGGGGACCGCCACAAGCCACTGGTTCTGCAATAGACCTCGCTGATTTGGGTCAGTGCGCAGCGGCTTGCTGACGGCGCAGCAGCTGCCGGCACACGTCCGCCGGATCGGTGCCCAGGTCGAACCGGCCGAAGGTCAGCAGCTCGTCGTCGGCGTCGCCGGTGTCGCCGGTGTCGCCGGTGTCGTCAGAGCGGTCCGCCGCCCTGCCGTCCGGCCGCACCTCGATCTCCAGCACCGACGCCCGACGGCCGAACCGCCCGCGCTGCGGTGCGCTGATGCTGCGGATGCGTCCCCAGGCGATCCGCCGGGTGTGCAGCGGTCCGGTCACCGCAATGCCGGTGGAGTCGGCGCGCAGCCGGACCCGTATGCGGACCAGCGACAGCGTGGTCAATGCCAGCACGACCACCAGCACGGCGGCCACCAGCCGGTTCTCCGGATCGTGGTCGAGCAGGCGCCAGACGAGCGCGGCGAGCATCAGGAACAGGGTCAGGCCGGCGAGCCAGGGCGCCGGACCCCAGGCCTGCTCGTGCGCCGACGGCGCGCGGTAGTTGTCCACAGCAGTTATCCCCAGTGGGGATGAATGACACCGGTGTCGTTTAGGAAGGCCGGGGAATGGGTAGTTGCAGCTTTCTGGCCGGTTCCGCGGCGGGCGTCACGACGAGCGGGCATGCGCGGCGGGACCCGTCACCGCCACCGCATGGTCATCAGCAGACCGGCGATCATCAGCGCGAACCCGATGCCGAAGTTCCAGTTGCCCACCGTCGCCATGAAGCCGACGTCCTGGCCCCACAGGTAGTACACGACCAGCCAGGCCAATCCGAGCAGCATCAGCCCGAGCATGATGCCGATGTACACCGGGCCCGACGGGCCGGCGACATGAGTACGCGGCGCCGTGGCCGCGACGGCCGCCGTGGCCGACCGCGAGGTCTGGACGGCGACCTTCTTGCGGACCTTCGACTTGGGCACAACTTCCTCCGTACTGCTGATATGTCCGGTTCGGGGCGGGCACCGTCGCACGCCGGTCCGGGCCGCCACCTCCAGTATCCGCACGACCTGACCGGAACTGAACACGCGCACCCGTAGCCTACGGTGTCGGCATCGATGCTGGTGACGGCGCAGCATGACGAGGTGGGGCAGCGGGCGGCCGCGCCGGCGCCGCCGACAGGAGGGATCGGGGAAGCGATGCGGGTGCTGCGGCGATCGCTGCACCGGTGGCGGCCGGCCCGCGGATTCGGTGCCTGGCAGATCGCGGTGATCGTGGTCTGTCTGCTGGCCGGGGCACTGCTGGGCACCGCCCGGGCGTACTCCGGCGGCCACGAGATCCGCAATCGGTCCACCGACCTGTCGGTGTTGGTGGCCGACGCCGAGCAGCGGGTGCACGCGCTGAAGGTCTCCGCGGCGGACCTGCAGGGGCAGATCAACCAGGCGGCCGGGCAGGATGTGTCCCCCCAGGTCGCCCGGGCCCGAGAGCAGGCCGATGCGCTGCGGCCGGCCGCCGGGCTCACCCCGGTGCACGGTCCAGCGCTGCGCGTCACCCTGACCGACGCCCCGCGGGATGCGGACGGGAACTACCCGGCCGGGGTGGATCCGGACAATCTGGTGGTGCACCAGCAGGATGTGCAGTCGGTGGTGAACGCGCTGTGGGCGGGGGGTGCCGAGGCAATGACGATCATGGACCAGCGGGTGGTGGCGACGTCCGCCGTGCGCTGCATCGGCAATACCCTGCTGCTGCAGGGCCGGACCTACTCGCCGCCGTTCGTGGTGACCGCGATCGGCGATGCGGACGCCATGACGGACGCCGTGCGGGCCGAGCCCGGGGTGGCGCTGTTCCTGCAGTACGCCAAGCACTACGGGCTCGGCTTCACCATGCAGCGACTGGATGACGTGACCTTCCCCGGATACGACGGGGTGGTACGGATGACCGCGGCGACGAAGGAGCCGAGATGACCGCGAGCGGGGGGCCGCCGTCGGACCCGGAGGACCCGGCCGGCGACGGGAGGGACGCTGCCGGGGAGGACCGCGAGGAGCGGGCCGGGGACGGGAGAAACGCCGCCGAGGAGCACCCGCTGGGCGGGCTGTGGGACGGCGAGCGAACCCCCCGCGGATATTCGTCACCGCCGGATGCTCCATCGACGAGCCGGCCGGACCGCCGGGGCGCCGAGCGGCCGCCGCGCGACCCCGTGCGCACCACCATTCGCGGGCTGGGCCAGCTGCTGATCACCGCCGGCGTGGTGGTGCTGCTGTTCGTGGTGTACGAGATCTGGGTGACGAACCTGTTCGGCCAGCAGCGGCAGGCGGCGGCCACCCAGGCGCTGGACCAGCTGTGGGCGTCGGACAGCGCGGTGGTGACCGCAGCGGGGCAGGCGGTCGTCACGCAGTCCGGCGGCACGGTGGTGGTCACCGCCCCGACGCAGCCCACCACCGCCCCGGCGGACCGGCAGCGGCACTACGACACCACCGAGGGCGTCGGCTTCGCCAAGATGTACGTGCCCAGCTTCGGGGCCGACTTCGTGCTGACCATCATCGAAGGCACCAGCGAGGCCGACCTGTACGCCGGGCCGGGGCACTACCAGGGCACCCAGTACCCCGGCGAGCCGGGCAACTTCGCGCTGGCCGGGCACCGGGTCAACAAGGGCGCCCCGTTCGACGACCTGGGGCTGCTGCACTCCTGCGACGCGATCGTGGTGGAGACGCGGGACGACTGGTTCGTCTACCGGGTGCTGCCGATGCAGGACGAGGTGGACAGTTGGGCG
>DASSTH010000489.1:0-3120 GCA_035708025.1 Nakamurella sp.
CACGTGGCGCGGATCCGGCACTACGTGGATCTGGGGTTCAACCATCTGGTGTTCCACGCTCCGGGGCCGGACCAGTCCCGGTTCCTGCGGTTGTACAGCCAGGAGGTACTGCCCCGGCTACGGGCCCTCCAGACCAGCTGACCCGCCAGACGGCCGGCCCCGGCGGGAGGTAGCCCGATCCCGCGCCGACTCCCCCACTCGCCAGCGCGAGCGGGAGGTGCTCCCAGCCGGCGGGACCGGGCTACCAGGAGCAATCCCGGGCTAGCTGGACCCCAGTATCCGCGCCAGCACCCGATCCAGCGCGGTGACGAACAGGTCGGCATGTGCGCGCTCCCAGATGAGCGGCGGGCGCACCTTCAGTACGGTGCCGCTCGGACCGGTCAGGCCCGCCAGCACGCCGTGTGCGACCAGGCCGTCGAGCACCTCGCGGGCGAAGTCCGGCTCGGACCTGCCTTCCGGGGCGCGCAGGTCGATGCCCGCCACCAGACCGGTGCCCCGAACCTGGCCGATCACGGGATGCAGCCCGCCCAGATCGCGCACGGCCGCACGCAGGTAGTCCCCCACACCCGCTGCCCGCGACGGGATGTCGCGATCGGCCAGCAGGTCCAGCACCGCGAGTCCGGCCGCGGCGGCGACCGGGGTGGCGGCGAACGTGGAGAAATACTCGTAGTCCTTGGCCAGCGCGTCGGCGATCTCCCGCCGGGTCACCACCGCACCGATCGGATAACCCGCCCCCATCGGCTTGCCCAACGACACGATGTCGGGCACCACACCCGCCAGCGCGAATCGCCACAGCGCCGGGCCGGGCCGGCCGTAGCCCGCCTGCACCTCGTCGGCCAGGTACAGGGCACCGACCGCGTTCGCGCCGGACCGCAGCCCGCGCAGGAAACCGGGCGGGGCGTCCAGGATGCCCTCGCTGGTGAACATGCTGTCCGCCAGCACCAGTGCGGGCGGATCACCGGCCGATCTCAACCGGGCCGCGGCCCGCGTCACCCGTTGCACGGCAACGTCCTCGTCGTTGTCCGCGTCCAGATCGCGTGGCGCCCGGAAGGTCTCGACATGCGCGGGACGGTAGCCGGCCGGCCACTCGTTGGGGCTCAGGTCAGCCATCCACCGGGTGGTGCCGTGGTAGGCGTGCTCGGCGATCAGCGCGCCGGTGCCGCCGGTGTAGGCCGTCGCGAGCCGCCAGGCCAGCTCGTTCGCCTCGGTGCCGGACGTGGTGAACAGACAGGTGTCCAGCTCGTCCGGCATGGTCGCCAGGATGCGCTCGGCCAGCTCGACCACCCCGTCGTGCAGGTACCGGGAGTGGGTGTTGACCGCGGCCAGCTGTCGGCTCACCGCCTGGGTCACCACCGGATGCGCGTGCCCCACGACGGCCACATTGTTGTAGGCATCGAGCATCCGGGTCCCGTCGGCGGTGAACAGCCACGGTCCCTGCCCGCGCACGATGTGCAGCGGCCTGCGGTAGAACAGCGGCGACAACGGCCCGGCCATCACCCGTCGGCGCCGCCGGAACAGATCATCGCTGTGGGCGGTGCCGGCTCCTTCCGGGTCGCTCGGCGCGGATCGCGGGGCCCGCGACGTCCCGGCGAGCCGGGCGATCCGGCGGCCGAGTTCGGCCGGCGTCAGCGCCGCGAGTTCGTCCAGCACCCGGCGATTGGCGGCGTCGTACTGGGTGATGTACGCGGTGTTGTCGGTGTGCCGCGCTGCCCGCCGGGCGGAGACGGCGGCGGTGACGAGCAATCGGGCCAACACCAGTTCGCCCAGGATGGCGGCCTCGTCCGGCTGCAGCGGCCGGTGCCGCTGGTAGCCGTCCAGCACGGCGGCCGCCAGTTCCCAGGTGCTCGCCGGACGCCGGTCGGCGGTGTTGCGCAGTACCGAGGTGAGCGTGACCGCCAGGTCGCACACCGCCGCGGTGTGGTGCATGTCGCCCAGGTCGATCACGCCCGTGACACCGCTGGAATCGGCCAGCACATTGGTCAGGCTGACGTCGGCGTGCTGGATCCACGCCGGGAGCCCCGCGGTGGCGACCAGCGCCGGCCGGACGCGAGATGCCAACGACGCGAACCGGTCGTCGGCCAACACCAACTCGGGCAGCCGGCGGATGTCCCAGCCGATCGTCCGGCCGGCGGCCGGATGGAAGAAGCCCTGCAGCGCCACCTGGATCCGTGCCGCGATCTCCCCCACGGCACCGGCCAGGTCCGCCGTGACGGGCACTCCCTCCAGCGGGGTGCCCGGCAGCACGGTGATCAGTCGCGCCACGCACCTGCGGCCGCGGGCATCGGTGACGGTGGCGCACGGGCGGCCGTCGGTGACGGTGGGGACGGTCGTCGGCACCGGCAGATCCGGTGCCACCCGGGCGATGTGCGCGAGTGCAGCGGTTTCCATGTCGACGACGGCGGGTGGTTCGGCGGGGTTGCAGATCTTGATCACGAAGGCGCCGTCCACCAGCGCATTCAGGTCCCGCTCGGACCCCAGCGGGCGGAGCGCGGCGTTCGGGCGTGACCAGTGCTGCGCCAGGCCCGCGCGCAGTGCGGCCTCATCGAGATCGGGTGCGGGTTCGTCGAGGACGTCCGGGCGATCGCTGGTCACCCTGGCATCCGATCACGGCATGGTTCTCGACCGCGACGGCGGGTCGACCGGCGGCGAGAGGGCGGCGAGGCTCCCGGGCGCGTGCGCGGCGCCCGGGGCCAACTCCGCGTCCCGCAACAACTGGGAGACCATGGTCTGCGCATGGTTCAGGGTCTCGGTCACGATCCGCAGGCCGGAGTCCGTGTTGCCCGCTTCCAGGGACCACTTCGCCGCCGCCAACCCCTGCACGATCGAGTCGTTGATCTCCACGGCTTCACGATGCCAGTGCGCCGCCTTGGCCAGCTGCAACCGCAACGCCTCGGATCGGCGCAGGCGATCGGACGCCTGACCGAGCAACAGTCCCAGCAGGAGCATCGGCAGCACCCGGGTGACCCACCCGACCGGGGAGAGGCCGACCTGGTCGGTGAACGCCCAGACGGCTACCAGCCCCACCGCCACCAGGCCCGCGACCAGACCGGCGACGCGGCCGAAGGTCACGGCGAGCAGCGCGATGGGCAGCACGAAGAACATCGTCGTGGCGTCGATGGC
>DASSTH010000490.1:0-2732 GCA_035708025.1 Nakamurella sp.
CGCCACAGCGAGCAGGCGCTGGCTTGGAACGGGACGGGCATTCAGGGGCCGGCCGGCCCGAAGGGCGACACCGGAGCGGTGGGGCCGCAGGGTCCGAAGGGTGACACCGGTGCGGTGGGGCCGCAGGGTCCGAAGGGTGACACCGGGCCGCAGGGGCCGTCTGGCGTCGATGCGTTGGCCGGTCAAGCGTGCCAGGACGGGGACTACGTCAGTGGCTTCGACGACTCCGGCACGATCATCTGCAAGCCGCTGAACCCGCCGCAGGCTTGTCCCGCCGGGGCGGTCCTCGATTTCCAGGTGGTCAGCCATTCCGATGGCCTGTTCGAGGCTTGGCCAGGTGGCACGCAGACCATCACGGCGGCACCGGGATGCTCCGTCACCGTCCAGCGACCCGAGGGTGAGATCGACCTGGTCGGCGGGACGGTTGGGACGACGAGTTGGAAGATCCTGTCCTGGACCGGCACGGACAAGACCCCGACTGGGACCGTGCTCACTCCCAATTGCGGAAGCTTCCTGGCGCTTGCGGAATCGACGGTCGACGACTTTCCGACCTGCTCGTCCGCGGCGGTGCCGGCCCTGGGCATCGGTGACGTGTCCACCGACGTCTTCCGGGTGACGATCCCGGCATAGATCAAACCGGCCGGTCGAGCTGTGTCCGGCGGAGCGTGCCCGTACCGCGCTCCGCCGGACTCTGCCGGTCTGAGCTGTCCCGCCGTCACCGCACCATGCGGATGTCGGTGAGATCGTCCAGGTGCTGCTCCACCTTGACCGCCCCGTCCGCGCGGAACCCGTTGCGGCGGTAGAAGGCCTGTGCGCGGGAATTGTCCGTCACCACCCACAACTGGGCCGGCCGGCCGGCCAACGCGGCGTCCAGCAGCCCCTGTCCGACGCCCGTCCCGTGCCGTTCGGTGTCGACGTAGATCGCGTACAGTTCCTCCTCCCGCGCCGCGTCCTCCCCAGCCGCGGGCCCGGCGAAGGCGAAACCGACCACCGTGCCGTCGACCTCGGCCACCCGGACGGTCTGCGCGGGATCGGCGTCATCGATGATCCGCCGCCACTGCGTGATCCGGCGCTGCAACGCACCCTCGTCGTAGAAGCGTGCCGACAGCAGATGGGAGTAGGCGTCCCGCCAACCTCGCACGTGTACCCCGGCCACCTGCTCCGCGTCCCGCGGAACCGGCGGCCGGATGATCACCGTCACCGCCCTCGGTCCGAACCGTCGAGGTCGGCCGCCTGTGCGGAGCTTTCGGCGTCGTCCCGGTAGGAGCCGGCGCCCGCGGCCAGCGCGGCGTGCACCAGCGGCCCGGTGCGGTGCTCGATCTCGGTGGTCAGCGAGATCACCGTGGCCGCACGCAGAACCGAGCGGTCGGCCACCACATCGTCGATCACCCGTTGCAGATCGCGGTTGTCCCGCGCGACCAGTCGCACCAGCAGGTCGGTGGCCCCGGTGATGGTGTGCGCCTCGATCACCTCCGGTATCCCGGCGAGGTGCGCCACCACCGCGCCGCGTCCCTGATGCTGGGCGATCTCCAGCGACACGAACGCCGTCACCGGATAGCCGAGGGCGGCGGGATCGACGGTGGGCGCCAGATCCCGGATCACCCCGGCCCGTTGCAACCTGTCCAGCCGGGCCTGCACCGTGCCACGCGCCACCCGCAGCCGCCGGGACGCCTCCAGCACGCCGACCCGCGGCTCGTCGGCCAGCAGGTCCAGCAGTCGCACGTCCAGGGCGTCGATCCGCACCGCGCAGCACCTCCTTCTGATCATGGGCAATATGACCAGCATTGTAGGGCCGCAGGTCGGCATCATGTGCAGGCTGAGCAGCCCTACCGGCTCGTCTTGCTTGACCGACGGTCGCCGCGGCACGCTCGGCGGCAACGATCCGGCGACGGTGCCGGCCGGGCCTTCGCGGCCGCGGCGGCACCCGGCACGCCGGGAACCGACGAGCGAGGAGACCGCCGTGACCACCGACGCCGACATCTCCACCACCGCCGTCGAGGCGACCACCGCCGCCGCTCGCATCGAGCTGACCGCCGAGGAGAAGGCGGCCAGCCTGACCGCCGACGAGCTGGCCAGGCTGGTCGGCCTGGTGGACTACGACGAGAGCAAGGACCCGTTCCCGGTCAATGCGATGGATGCGGTCGTGTTCGTCTGCGGCAATGCGACCCAGTCGGCGCACTACTACCAGTCGGCGTGGGGCATGGAGCTGGTGGCGTATTCCGGGCCGGAGACCGGCAACCGGGACCACAAGTCCTTCGTGCTGACCTCCGGTTCCGCCCGGTTCGTGTTGATGGGCGGGGTGGACCCGTCCTCCGAACTGCTGGACCGGCACCGCAAGCACGGGGACGGCGTCGTCGACCTGGCGATGGAGGTCAAGGACGTCGACAAGTGCATCGAGCATGCGCGCCGCCAGGGCGCCACGATCGTGGAGGAGCCGCACGACATCTCCGACGAGCACGGCACCGTCCGGCGGGCCGCCATCGCCACCTACGGCAACACCCGGCACTCATTGATCGACCGCAGCCGCTACACCGGCCCGTACCTGCCCGGCTATGTGGCGATGTCCTCGTCGTTCGTCAAGCGGGACGGCGCGCCCAAGCGGGTGTTCCAGGCGCTGGATCACGCGGTGGGCAACGTCGAGCTCGGCAAGATGGACTACTGGGTCGAGTTCTACAACAAGGTCATGGGTTTCGTGAACATGGCGGAGTTCATCGGCGACGACATCGCCACCG
>DASSTH010000491.1:0-8502 GCA_035708025.1 Nakamurella sp.
CCGTCGGTGACGATCAACCGGCGGCGCGCCCCGGAGGCGTCGGACAGCTTGCGCCGCAGGTCGTCCAGGTCGCGATTGGCGTACCGGAACCGCGACGCCCGGCACAGCCGGATCCCGTCGATCAGCGAGGCGTGGTTCAGCTCGTCGGAGATCACCGCGTCCCGCTCGTCCAGCAGCACCTCGAAGGTGCCGCCGTTGGCGTCGAAGCAGGACGGATACAGGATCGTCGCGTCCGTTCCCAGGAACGCCGACAGCTCCGACTCCAACCGGGTGTGCGGCAGCTGGGTGCCGCAGATGAACCGGACGCTGGCCATGCCGAAGCCCCACTCGTCCAGCGCCCGGTGCGCGGCGTCCACCACCGCCGGATGGTCGGCCAGGCCGAGGTAATTGTTGGCGCAGAAGTTCAGTAGATCGGCGCCGCCGGCGCGGACCCGGGCGCCCTGCGGGCTGTCCAGCTTCCGCTCGTCCTTGTACAGCCCGGCCGCCCGGATCTCCGCCAGGGTGCCGGCCAGTTCTGCTCGGGTGGTGCCGTCCATCAATCTCCTGTCCGCGCCGCGCCGCCGAGGGGGCGCTAGATCATCAGGTCGCCGCCGTTGATGTCCAGGCTGGCCCCGGTGATATAGCCGGCATCGTCGGAGCACAGGAAGCCCACCAGCGAGGCGACCTCCTGGGGCCGGCCCAGCCGGGTGATCGGGAAGCTCCGGGCGTACCGCTCGATGGCGTCCGGCTCGATGGTGTCGCGCACCATGTCGGTGTCGATCAACCCCGGGCACACGGCGTTCACCGTGATGCCGTGCGCGGCGACCTCTTTCGCCATGTGCCGGGTCAGCCCGAGGATGCCTGCTTTGGCCGCCGTGTAGTGCGCGCCACCGATCGTGGACACGTTCTTGCCCGCGGTGGACGACAGGTTGACGATCCGGCCCCAACCGGCGTCCCGCATCGGGGCGATGGCGCGCTGCGACACCAGGAACGTGCCCTTGAGGTTGACCCCGACCACCAGGTCCCACTCGGCCTCCGGGATGTCGGTGACGGGAGTGCCGCGCAACACCCCTGCATTGTTCACCACGATGTCCGGCCCGCCCCCGGCGGCGGTGACGGCGTCGAAGATCGCCTGCACGTCGGCCGCGTCGGTGACGTTCCCGGGCACGCCGACCGGATCGGGCGAGGACTGGCGCAATTCGTCGAGCACGCCGGCCAGCGTGTCGCCCCGCAGGTCGTTCACGAACAGCCGCGCTCCACGTGCCGCCAACTCCAGCGCGATGGCACGGCCCATCCCGCGGGCCGCGCCGGTGACCAGCGCGGTGCGGCCGGCCAACGACGTGGTCGGGCCGGTGTCGGTGGACGTCATGGCATGCTCCTCGGCTCCCTCGTGCAGGGCCCGTTCAGTTTCGCATATCTATTGACAAGTCGAAACCCGCACCGGACCCTGGCACCCGCAGCGATCCGATCGGACGGGTGGTGGTGAGGTGGCGGATAGCGGCGGGTTCCGGGTGCGGACCGACGGCTCGCGACGCAGCGCGGCCTGGTTCGGCGGTGCCGGCGCGGCCGGCATGATGTACCGCTCGTGGCTGCGCGGCGCCGGATACGGCGATGACGCCTTCGACGGGCGGCCGGTGATCGGTGTCGCGACCACCTGGTCGGAACTGTCGCCATGCGACGTGCACCTGCACGACCTCGCCGAGCATGTCAAGCGGGGCGTGTGGCAGGCGGGCGGCGTGCCCTTCGAGTTCCCGCTGATGGCGCTGGGCGAGCCACTGCTCCGGCCGACGGCGATGCTCTATCGCAACCTGCTGGCCATGCAGGCGGAGGAGATGTTCCGCGCGAATCCGCTGGATGCGGTCGTGCTGTTGTGCGGCTGCGACAAGACCACCCCGGCGCTGCTGATGGCGGCGGCCAGCGTTGACCTGCCCACCATCGTGGTGACCGGCGGTCCCATGCTGAACGGCAAGTTCCGCGGCTCCGACGTCGGATCGGGCACGCTGGTGTGGTCCTTCGACGACCAGCTGCGCGCCGGCCGGATCAGCGAGCGGGACTGCTTCGCGGCGGAGGGTTGCATGTCCCGGTCGCACGGTCATTGCATGACAATGGGTACGGCGTCCACCATGGCCTGCCTGACGGAAGTGATGGGCATGCAACTGCCCTATGGCGCAACGTGGCCGGCCGTCGACGCCCGGCGCCAAGTGCAGGCCCAGGAGACCGGCCGGCGGGCGGTGGCGATGGTCCTTCAGGGTCTTCGTCCGTCGGACATCCTGACCAGGGAGTCGTTCCGCAATGCCATCGTGCTGAATGCCGCCATCGGTGGGTCCACCAATGCCATCGTCCACCTGCTGGCGCTGGCGGGACGTCTCGGCGTTCCGCTGGAGTTGGACGACTTCGACAAGCTGTCTGCGGACGTACCGCTGCTGGTGGACCTGGTGCCGTCCGGCCGTCACCTGATGGAGGACTTCTGCTACGCCGGCGGAGTGCCCGCGGTGCTGCGCGAGCTGACCGACCTGCTCGACCTGGATTGCCGCACCGTGACGGGTCGGAGTCTGGGCGAGAACATCCAGCAGGCCGAGTGCTTCGACCGGGAGGTCATCCGGCCGCGCGGCTCGCCGGTATTGCCCCCCGGACGATCCACGGCAGTCCTTCGGGGGAATCTGTGTCCGGACGGGGCGGTGATCAAGCAGTCCGCAGCGTCGGCGGACCTGTTGACGCACCGCGGTCCCGCGCTGGTCTTCGACTCTCCGGAGGAGTACTACCGGGTGGCCACGGCCGACGCCTTTCCAGGAGATGCCGACACCGTGCTGGTGATCCGCAACTGCGGCCCCCGCGGCTACCCCGGCATGCCGGAGGTCGCCAACGTGGCGCTGCCCACCTCGCTGCTGCGGCAAGGGGTGACCGACATGGTGCGGATCTGCGACGGCCGGATGAGTGGCACCGCCTACGGCACCGTGGTGCTGCACATCGCGCCCGAGGCGGCCGCCGGCGGGCCGCTCGCGCTGGTGCGGGACGGCGACCTGATCGAGTTGGACGTGCCGGAACGGCGGCTCAGCTTGCTCGTGGATGACCAGGAACTCCGCAGGCGCCGGGAGGAGTGGCGGCCCACCATCCCGGACGGGCCGGGCCGCGGCTGGACCGAGCTGTACCGGCGCACCGTGTTACAGGCCGACGCCGGAGCGGATCTGGACTTCCTGGTCGGCCGCAGCGGCCACCGGGTACCGCGCGACATCCACTGAGCGCAAGTTTCGAAAATCGGTGCGTACAAGTGTTGCGCGCCGTCGACAGCGCATCTACGCTTTATCCTCGAACCACCCTCCTGCAGCGGCCGTATCCGGAGTGCCACTCGAAGGAATCGCCATGACCACCAGCCAGGGACGGCCCCGCGAAGACCGCACCCGCCTGGACGTGGTGCAACTCGGTGGGACGCCGGACACCGGCCCCGATGCGGTCGAGTTGCACTCGTTCCTGGACCGGCAACGCAACGCCATCCTGGCCACCACCCGCGCGGATGGCAGCCCGCAGGTCAGCCCGACGTGGTACCACTGGGACCGCAGCACGGTCCGGATCAGCGCCCCCGGTTGGACCAAGAAGGTCGCCAACATCCGGCGCGACCCGCGGGTGAGCGTCTGCATCGACGATCAGGTGAGCGGCAGCTACGCGGCCCTCTTCGGCCGGGCCGAACTCATCGAGGGCGACGCCGTGGCCGAGCTGACCTGGCCGATCCTGCTCAAGTACCTGCATCCCGACGAGGCCGACGTGCGCTGGCGGCGCATCAATGCCGACGCCGACCGCGTCCTCATCAGGGTCGAGCCCCGGCGCATCGTCTGGAGGCACTCCGTGCACTGAGCCGAACGGCAACCGGCAGCACCGGGTCACCCACTATCACTCCGATCAGAAGGGCCGGACATCGGCATGCGCGTGGCAAACCTGAAGGGTCGCCTGGTGCTGCTCTCCGAGCACGGCAGCATCGACGTCGAGCGCGCCAGCAACGGTCGGTTCGGGCCCGATCCGGCTGGTGTCTATCTGGTGTGGGACGAGTTCTACGGCTGGGCAACCGATGCGGCCGGTTCGGCGGACTGCGAGGACTACGACCCGGCGATGCTGGAGGCACCGTCACCGCGCCCGCGGCAGGTTTTCGCGGTCGGCCTGAACTATGCGCCGCACGTCGACGAGGCCGGCTTCGTGCTGCCCGAGGCGCCGGTGGTGTTCACCAAGTTCCCCTCCTGCATCTGCGGTCCGTACGGCGACCTGGAACTGCCCAGCGGCAATGTCGATTGGGAGATCGAACTAGTCGCGGTGGTCGGCCGGCCCGGCTACCGGGTCCCGCGGTCCGAGGCCTGGCGGTACATCGCCGGCCTGACCGTCGGGCAGGACTATTCCGAGCGTGTCGTGCAGAGCCGAGGCACCGCACCGCAGTTCAGCATCGGCAAGTCGTTCCCCGGCTTCGGGCCGACCGGCCCATGGCTGAGCACGCTGGAGGAGTTCGACGACCCGGACGACATCGAACTGCGCTGCGAGATCAACGGCCGGACGGTCCAGCACGGCCGCACCGCAGAGCTCATCTTCCCGATCCCGGTGCTGGTGGAGTGGCTGTCGGACAAGTGCCGGCTGTTCCCCGGCGACCTCATCTTCACCGGTACGCCGGGCGGTACCGGAGCCGGGCGCACCCCCCCTGCCTACCTACAACCCGGTGACGAGGTGGTCAGCACCATCACCGGGATCGGCGCGATGCGGAACCGCTGTGTTGCGCTGCGCTGACCGCTCTGGCCGGCGCCCCTCCCGGTGCGGTGGCAGGCTTCCCGGCGCCGGCCCCGCGGCGGCCGGTGCTTGCGGTCCCGGACCGCGACGCGGCGCGGCGACCCCGCGGCGCGGGATCCTCACCGTCGGCGGAGAACTGCCCGCTGGCCAGCACCGCGTTGGTGGTGTACTCGATGTGCTGGGCGAGCAATGCGACCCCGCCGGGGATGTCGCGGTCGATCGCGGCCTTCAGCAGCGCCCTGTGCTCACCCGGGATGTCCCGGCCCTGCTCGCCGCCCAGGTGACGCGACCAGCGCCGGTACACCTCCGAGGCGTCCCGCAAAGCGGCGGCATACTCGCGGAGCCGCCGGTTGGGGCAGCCCTCCAGCAGTACCCGGTGGAACTCGGTGTGTGCGATCGCCCAGTCCTCGTTCACCTGCTGCGGATCGTCCGCGGTCAGCTCCGGCGTCCCTTCCAGCACATGGTGGGCGGCCACCAGCCGGGACTCCCAGGCCAGGTCGCCGGACTCCATCGCCTTGCGGAAGGCGAGCGTCTCGATCTCCACCCGAGCCTCGGTCAGGTCCCGCAGGTCGTCCGGGATCACCGGCGTCACGTGGAATCCCTGCTGCGGCTGGGAAACCACCAGGCCCTGCTCCGCCAGCCGGGACAACCCCTCCCGCAGCACGCCCACGCTGGTGCCGTAGCGCGCACTGAGATCGGTGAACAACAGCCGCTGGCCGGGCAGGAAGCGCCCGGTGAGGATGTCGCTGCGGATCTGCTGGTAGGCGCGCTCCGCGCGGGTTCCGGTCTGAGCCATGGCGGTCAGTGTACGACCCATAACGACAAGCATCACAGTTTTCGAAACCCTGTTGACAGATCGAAAACGACGCGAACATACTGCTGGGTACCGCTTGCCTCTCCCAGTCCCTCGTCCCAGCGTCGGAGGTGGTGATGTCCGGCAGCGAGAGGGCCGTCCGCCTCGCCGAGGTGTTCGTCGCCGAATGCCCGGTGACGACGCCGGCCGGGCCGTCGGTGGCCACCTACACCAGCCGCTCGGCGGTGCTGGTGCGGCTACAGGATGGTGCCGGGACCGTCGGCTGGGGTGAGACCTACCGCCGGACCGGAACCGCTGCTGTGCTGGCGGAATCGGTGCCTGCGCTACTCGGCGAACACCCGGGCGAAGCCCGCCGCCTGCTGGACCGGCTGGCCGGCCTGGTTCCGGACCGCTACGCGCTCAGCGCGCTGTCGATCGCCCTGGACGACCTGCGAGCCCGGCAGGCCGGTGTCCGGGTGGCCGACCTGTACGGCGGTCCGCGCCGGACGGCGGTGCGCGGGTACGCCTCCAGCGGAGGCTATGTCGACGGCACTGATCCCGAGGTCAGCTGGCCGGACGAGACGCGACGCAACCTCGCGGACGGCTTCTCCGCCTGCAAGATCCGCATCGGCAGGCTGGCGCCGGGTCGGGAGCTACCCATCCTGGAGAAGATCCGCACCGACGTGGGCGATGGCATCGACCTGATGGTGGACGCCAACGGCGCCTACTCGGTGCCCACCGCCCGCGCCGTGGGACACCGGCTGGCGGCGCTGGGATTCCGCTGGTTCGAGGAACCGCTGATCCGGCACGCAGGCGGCCTGGAGTATCCCGGTTACGAATTGCTGGCCGACCTGGACGTGCCGATCGCCGCCGGCGAGGGCCTGCAGACCCGCACCGCATTCGCCGACTTCCTGCGCCGCGGGGCGGCCAGCATCGTGCAACCCGACGTGTCGATCTGCGGTGGCATCGGCGAGTTGCTGTTCGTCGCCGAACTCGCCGCGCTGTCCGGTCGGCTCTGCGTTCCGCATGCCTGGGGCGGAGCGGTGCACTTCGCGGCTGCCGTGCACGCGGTCAGCTTGATTCCGGAGCCGTCGGAGTTGCCCGGCATCGACTCGCCCCTGCTGGAGTGCGACCGGTTCGAGAACCCGTTGGCCAGCCGGCTGGCGGCCGACCCGATCCGGCCGGACGGCGGGTACGTGCGCCTGCCCGACGGTCCGGGACTGGGCATCACGGTCGACGAGGACTGGCTGAGGTCCATCGGCACCAGGATCGCGGTTCAGCAGTGCTAGGGCATCACAACCTGTTCGGGGACAACCACAGTCACCGGCCCTCACGGCAGGACCGGCCATCGATGGGAGAGAGCAACCATGAGTCGTGAGATGGACCGGCGCACCATCCTGCGCGGCGGTGCGGGTCTGACCGCGGGCCTGCTGCTGGGCGGTCTGGCCGCCTGCAGCGCCGAGGACACCGGGAGCTCGGGGTCCAGCACCACCTCCGCCGGCTCCTCGACCGGCGGCGCGAGCACCTCGCCGGTCGCGTCGTCGAGCGCGGCCGCCGGCAGCAGCTCGTCCGCCGGCGGGAACAGTTCGTCGGCCGGCAGCAGCTCCAGCGCGCCCGGCAGCTCGGCCGGCGGCGGCAAGCGCGGCGGCACCCTGCGGTTCGGCACCGCGGCCGGCGGCACGGGTGATTCGCCCGACCCCGCCCTGGCCAGCCGCACGATGCAACTGGCGATCGCGTCGAACTGCTACGACACGCTGACCATTGCGGACCAGGATTTCAACCTCAAGCCCGGACTGGCCACCGAATGGGAGGCGTCGCCCGACGCCACCAAGTGGACCTTCAAGCTCCGCCCGGGAGTGAAGTTCCACGACGGCAGCCCCTTCAGCTCCAAGGACGTCGAGTACACCTTCAAGCGGATCCTCGACCCGGCGCTGACGGCCAAGGGCCTGGCCCAGATCCAGCCCTACCTCACGCCGAGCGGCATCGACTCCTCCGACCCGTCCACCGTGGTGTTCACCCTGACCAAGCCGAACGCCTTCCTGCCCGTCATCATCTCCGGCGTCACGTTCAGCATCGTCAAGGACGGCAGCACCGACTTCACCAAGGACCAGGGCACCGGGCCCTTCACGTTGGATGCCTTCGACTCCGCGGCCAAGCTGAGCATGAAGGCGTTCGACGGCTACTGGCAGGACGGCCTGCCGTATGTGGACGCGGTGCAGTACGTGGTGATCGCCGAGGACGCCACCCGGTTGCAGGCGCTGATGTCCGGCAGCCAGGACATCGTGGACAACATCACCGGCGCGTCCACCACGCTGCTGACCGGCAACGTGCAGGCCTACATGATCAAGGCCGGCGGCTGGGTCGGGCTGACCATGTTCGGCGACACCGCCCCGTACAACAACCCCAAGGTCATCCAGGCCATGCAATACGCGGCCGACCGCAAGAAGATCATGGGTGTGGTGGCCCCCGGCATCGACCTGATCTCGCCGGACATCCCGGTCCCGTCGACCGACCCGTTCTTCCCGGCCGGTTTGGAACCGCGGCCCTACGACCCGGACAAGGCCAAGTCCCTGCTGAAGGACGCCGGGATGGACCCGCTGAAGATCGACCTGTACGCCTACCAGGGCGACAAGCTCGACACCGTGGTCACCTACAAGAGCACCTCGGCGGCGGCCGACATCACCGTGAACGTGCAGAACGTGCCGCACGACACCTTCTTCTCCGACATCTTCAAGAAGAAGCCGGCGATCGGGATCAGCGTGGCCCGGCTGCACGTGTCCCAGGCGCTGCCCCGGCTGTACAGCAAGGACGGCGACCTGAACCTGACGCACTTCCAGGACGACAAGCTGGACCAGTTGGTCGCGGCGGCCATGGCCAGCCCGGACGATGCCACCCAGAAGAAGAACTTCGCCGATGCGCTGACCATCGTCAACGACTCGGCGGCGAACGTGATCACCGGCTGGGAGGGG
>DASSTH010000492.1:0-5717 GCA_035708025.1 Nakamurella sp.
ACGCGATGGGGCGGCATCCCGGTGGGCGGGTGGCCCGGTTCCTGGCGCTGGGCGAGATCACCGGCGACTGGGGCGGCGGGTACCGGGTGGGGCTGGCCGGGCTGGGCGCGGCGATCCGGGCCGGCGACGGCCGCGGCGCGCCCACCGTGCTGACCCAGCGGATCGCCGCACACTTCGACCGGACCAGCAGCGAGGCGGTGGCGATTGCCGTGCACCGGCGGGAGATCACCCACTCGCAGTTGCAGGGGCTGGCGCCGGTGGTGTTCGGCGCCGCGGACGACGGCGACGAGGTGGCCCGCTCGATCGTGGTGCGGCTGGCCGACGAGGTCGTCACCATGGCCACGGCGTTGCTCCGGCGACTGCGGCTGCTGCGCGCCGACGCCCCGGTGGTGCTGGGTGGCGGCACCCTGCAGACGCCGAACGTGGTGCTGCACGACCGGATCGCCGCGGGCCTGCAGCGATCCGCGCCGCGCGCCCGTCCGGTGATGCTGGACGTGGCGCCGGTGGCGGGCACGGTGATGGACGCCCTGGAGCTGGCCGGGGCGGGCCGGGCGGCGCTGCGCCGGGCCCGGGAGCAGCTGCGTCACACCCCCCCATGCCCGCGAGGATCAACTTCCGGTTGCGCGGATCAACTTTCGGCCGGTCCCGGCAAATCGGGCGCGGTTCGGTGAAGTTGATCCGCGCAGGGAGAAGTTGATCCTCGCCGGGGGGCTGGCACCATGACGGGCGTGACTGCAGCGGACCCGCCGGCGGGATCCCGCGAGCCGGGGTTCCGCGGTTCCCGGTACGCCGGTCTGGCTCGCGGCGCGGGCACCCTGGCGTGCCTCGTGATCGCCGCCGGACTGTTCGCGGCCGTCGCCGGGACCGCGATCACCGATCCGCCGGCGGTGCCGGGTGTGCCGCAGCCGGGACCCGCGGTGCGTTACGGCATCCCGGTGGCGCGGGTGCTGCTGGACCTCGGGGCGGTCGCGGTGGCCGGCCTGGCGATCCTGGCCAAGCTGCTCGGCTTCGACCGGCCCGAGCAGACCGAGCCGGTGATGGAACCGGCTCGCCGCATGGCCGTGTGGGCGTCCGCGGTGTGGGCCGCCGCCGCGCTGGTGTCGATCGTGCTGCTGGCGGCCGAGCTGGATCCCGGGGCGCCCGTCACCGCCGGCGGGGTGTGGACCTACATCGGGTCCATCGCCGCCGGCAAGGGACTGCTGGTGTCGGCCGGCTGCGCGTTGCTGTCGGTGTGGTTGTGCTGGCTGGCGGTGCGGCACGGGGAGCGGGTGCCCGCCGAGCTGCGGGCCGGCCTGGCGCTGTTCGGGCTGCTGCCGTTGCCGCTGACCGGGCACGCCTCGAACTGGTACTACCACGACCTGTCGATGGTCTCCATGGAACTGCACGTGGTGGGCGCCGCCGCCTGGGCGGGAGGCCTCGCGGCGGTGACGGTGCTGCTGGCGCGGCACCGGGACCTGCTGGCGCTCGCGCTGCCCCGGTTCTCCCGGCTGGCCACCTGGTGCGTGGTCGTGGTCGGGGTGAGCGGCCTGGCCAACGGGCTGCTGGAGTTGGCGCTGTCCCCGATCAGCACACTGCCCGGGTCGCTGCTCACCACCCGTTACGGCGTGCTGGTGCTGGCCAAGATCGCCTGCCTGGCGGTGGTCGCCGTCATCGCGGTGCAGGTGCGCGGGCGGATCCTGCCGGCGGTCGCGGCGGGTCGGCGCAGCACGTTCGCCGTCTGGTGCGGCTGGGAGGTCGCCGTGCTGGCGGTCGCCTACGGCGTGGCCGTGGTGCTCACCCGAGCGGCCGTCACCCCGTTCTGACCCGTCAGGCCGCGGGCGCCGGGTCCTCCCGCCGCGCCGGGGACAGCCGGGACAGCCGCAGCACACCGGCCACCATCAGGGCCAGCCCCAGCAGGCTCACCGCGGTGGCCCAGGTGTGCCGGTTGAGCTTCTCGCCCAGTACCGCCATGCCGAGGGCCATGGACACGATCGGTTCGGCCACCGTCATCGCCGGGAACGACGCCTGCACCCGGCCGGCGGCGAACGCCCGCTGCTGGCAGACGATCGCCGTCGTGCCCACCACGATCAGCATGTACAGGGCGGGATGCGCCAGCGTCTGCAGCGGATGCTGCCAGTCCAGCCCGATGGTGTTGATCAGCACCGCCACGATGCCGAACAGGGACCCGGCGACGGTGCCGTACAGCAGCGCCCGGGGCGCGCGGGGCGACCGCTCGGCGTACACCACCATGGCGATCATCAGACCGAACAGGAAACCGACGACCAGCACGAGGATCCACCATTGCGGGCCGATCAACGCCGGGACCGGCCTGGCGAACAGCACGAACGCGCCGACGCCGACGGCCAGCAGCACACCCCAGAGCCATTGCCGGGCGGAGGGATTCCACCGGTACAGCCACTGCTCGATGGGCAGCGCGAACAGCACCGACAGCACGATCAGCGGCTGCACCAGCAGGACGGAGCCGAGGCCGAGCGCGACCGCCTGCAGCAGGAACCCGCCGAACGCCGCCAGCGCACCGAGCCACCAGCGGCCGGTGATCCGGCCGCCCGACGCGGAGGCTCGTTGCCGCACCACCGTGCCCAACGCCATCAGCGCCGCCGCGCCGATCGCCAGCAGCGCGGGCAGCAGGGTGTGCACCCGGCCAGGCTAGGGGAAGCTCGCCGGGGAGCGGGGACCGTCGCCGCGTGGTCGGCCGCCGGGATCCGTCTGTCAGAACCGGCACTCCGCAGGACGCGCCGGCCGCCGGGATCCGTCTGCCGGAACAGGCACTCCGCACGACGCGCCGCGCCGCCGGCACGTCGCGGCTGGGGTGGCTGGGTGGCTACGACCCCGGCTTGGTCGTGCCCTGCCGGCGGCGGCTGCCCGCCCGGCGCACCTCTCCGACTCCCCGAGCGGCGGACGCGCGGCGCGGAGCCGGGCGGGACGGGCGCAGCGGGCGTCCCACCGCGTCCCGGCCGGTCTCGCTCCAGCCGTCCAGATGCCCCAGTGCGTTTCGCCGCGGCTCGGGTGCGTACGCCGCCGCCAACGCCGGCGGCCGGGGGCCGGACAGCCCGACGGTGCGGTCGGCGACCCAGGTGGCCGCCAGGGCGGTGACGAGCAATGCGCCGCCCGCCCACCACAGGGAGCCCCAGTCCACCGGCGGGGTGTGCAACTTCCCGCCCGCCTCGAAGGTGGCCCGCAACTGCTGGATGGACTGCGCGGCCAGGTCCAGCGGGGAGCCGGCCAGCACCGCCTGCAGCAGCAACCCGAGGGCGCCGGCGCCCGTCACCGCCACCGCGGCGAGCACCGCGCGCAGGTACGCCGGAACCCGCACCAGGAACACGGCGTCGACCGCGAACCCCAACAGCAGCAACCAGAACGGCACCGACGACGGCGGGAAGCCGGTTAGTACCAGCAGCGGCCAGATCAGCAAGCGGTACCCGACATAGAGCCCCACCACGACGCTCGCCGTCCAGCGGCGACCCACCAGGATCCGGGCGAAGACCAGCAGCGCCGCGCACAGCCCGATGGTCCACACCGGGTACACCCAGGCCGGGATGGGCAGCGCGAAGTGCTGCACCGCGACGTCGTCCACGCCGCGGCCGATCTGGGTGGAGGCGAAGTCCAGCAGGCTCGGCTCGGCGTACGGGCTACCGCGGAACCAGGACGCGATCTCCAGGATCCCGTACTCCTGCTGCAGGTTCGGGAAGAAGACGTCCTCGAACAGGAAGGCACTCAGCGCCACCAGCCCGGCGGTCCACTGCCAGGCGAACCGGCCGTCCCGCGGATGGTGCAGGTACCAGTTCCGGATCACCCCGGCGATCATGATGACGGTGCCGGTGTACAGCAGCAGGTGTGACGGGGACCAACTGGTCAGGTCCAGCCCGTTGACCCGATGGTTGATCACGTCGATGGGCCCGGCGATGACGAACACCACGGTGCCGATCTGCATGATGCGCAACGAGACCCGGTCGGCGCCGTAGCCGGTGAAGGTGTGCGCCAGCACCAGGGCGATGGCGATGCCGGTGCCGACGGTGTTCACCAGGTGCGGCGGGGCGAAGTCGTCGCGCAACCACTTGAAGTGCCAGGCGACGTCCCACGACGAGCCGAGCAGCTTGAACGCCAGCGCCACCAGCCACCAGCGCTGCATCAGTACGACCAGCGAGCGCGGGGTGGGCCGGCCGGGTTCGCCCCGCGTCCAGTAGGTGCGCAGGAATCCGGCGAGGCGCTGCATCGGGCTCCTCTGTGTTCGTCTCGATCCCGTTTCGGGCTCGGTGTGCGACTTCGAGCGTAGAGGCCCGACGGGTGTCTCGGGGTCCAGCGGCTGGGAGTGACGCGGTCGCGTGGCGGTTCGGTCGGTGGGACGCCGCCGCGTGTGGTCCGCCGCAACCCGCTGCCGTCCGCCACGCCCAGGCGCGCACCGCGCCGTGGGCGCCCGATCTCCGGGACCGCCGGCGGAGCATTCCCGCGCGGCGCGTACTCACCCGGTGCGCCGGATGCCCACTACTGCCAACGCGAGGTCCGTTTCCCGCCAGCGACAACGGCGTCGGCGTACCAGCATGGGTGACATGAACGCCACCAGCACGCTGCTCGTGCACGCCATCGACCCCGACCGCCTCGACCGTATCCGCGCCTCCGGCACCGACGGCCACGGGAACGAGCTGCGCCCATTCCCCGCCGACGGCGACGGCGAACCGCTGCGCTGCTGCCTGCGCTTCGCCCGGGCCGGTGAGCAGATCGCGCTGATCTCGTTCGCGCCCTTCACCCACCCGTCGGTGTGGACGGAGGTCGGGCCGGTCTACATCCACGCCGAGCGGTGCGAGGGATATGCGACCACCGACCGGTTGCCCGAGGAACTTGCCGCCGGGCCGGCGCTGCTGCGCACCTACACGGCGGACGACACGATGAACTACGACCACAACACCGTCGTCACCGACCACGTCGAACTGGCCCCGATCCTGCAACGACTGCTGGCCGAACCGGATGTCGGCACCGTGCACGTCCGCAGCCTGCGGCCACAATGCTTCTGGTACGCCGTCACCGCGGCGTGAGCCCTACCGGGCGCGGCCCGGCCGGTGTTCCGAGTGGTTGACCGGCTCGGCGGCCGGGCCGAATTCGTGATGGACCGCCCAGATGGCCGCCTGGGTGCGATTGCTGACTCCGAGCTTGCGCAGGATGTTGCTGGTGTGGTGCGACACCGAGGTCGGCGTGATGCGCAGGCCGGCGGCGATGTCCTTGGCATCCCGGCCCTCGGCGATCAATTGCAGCACCTGGCTTTCCCTGGGTGACAACGGCACCGACGGCGACCTTTGTTCGGCGCTCCTACGCAGCGGCGGTGTTGCGCGCTCCCGGCGAGGGGGCACCGATGTTCCCGCCTGGTAGGCGTAGACCAGTGCGGCGGCAACGGCCGCCCGCCATGTCATGACCGCGCCGGCGCGGACGTGACGGTCGAATGGATCCGGATCGATCGTGGTCCGTAGACGCTCCGACAGGTGCTGATACTCCACCGCAAGGTGCGGGGGCAGATTGGCGGCCAGTTCGTCCAGCCGGTGAACCACCATGCCGTGCAGGGTGGCGGCCTGCTGCCACTCCCGCCGCGCGGCCGCCACCCGGACCAGGAACATCATCGCGAACCCGGCGCCGAACCAGGTGTCCAGCGTGCCACTCAACTCCAGGGCGCGTGCGCACCAGTACGCGGCATCCGCGGTCCGCCGGTCCGACAGCGCCGAATTCGCCAG
>DASSTH010000493.1:0-2114 GCA_035708025.1 Nakamurella sp.
CGTTGCCGTGCACCAGGCGCACGTTCGACGCGTCGCGCAGTACCACGCGGGCGCGTTCCAGCATGACAGCGGAGATGTCCAGGCCGATCACCTGGCCGTACAGCTCGGCCAGCCGGGCCGTCATCCGCCCGATGCCGCAACCGATCTCCAGGATCGTCTGCGCGCGGTCCGGCCGGATGCCGCAGTGCGCCAGGAAGGCGTCGGTCTCGGTGCGGCCGGATGCGAAGAACGACGCCGGGTCCGCGGCCGCCCCGGTGGCGATGTGCCACATCGGGTCGTCGGCTGCCGCGGCGTCCCAGAACTCCTGCGAGGGGTCGGTTCCCACCGCGCCGGTCACCGCTCCGTCCCGGCGGGGCCGCCCGCCGCGGCGCGCTCGGCCGCCGCGACCACATTGGTCAGCAGCATCGCCCTGGTCATCGGCCCCACGCCACCCGGGTTCGGCGCCAGGTATCCGGCCACCTCCGCCACCCCGGTGGCCACGTCACCGGCGATCTTGCCGTTCACCCGGCTGACCCCCACGTCCAGCACGGCGGCCCCGGGCCTGACCATGTCCGGCGTGACCAGGCCGGGCACGCCGGCTGCGGCGACCACGATGTCGGCCCGGCGGACATGCGCCGCCAGGTCGCGGGTGCCGGTGTGGCAGAGCGTGACGGTGGCGTTCTCGGTGCGGCGGGTCAGCAGCAGCCCCAGCGGGCGGCCCACCGTGATGCCGCGGCCGATGATCACCGCGTGCGCCCCGGCGATCGGCACGTCGAAGCGGCGCAGCAGCTCGATGATGCCGGCCGGCGTGCAGGGTTCTGGTGCCGGGTGGTTGAGCACCAGCGAGCCCAGGTTGAACGGGTGCAGCCCGTCCACGTCCTTGGCCGGGTCGACGCGGGCCAGGATCGCGAACTCGTCCAGGCCGGTGGGCTGCTGGACCAGGAACGCGGTGCAGGCCGGGTCGGCGTTGAGTTCGTCGACCACCGCCTCCACCTCCGCCTGGCTGGAGCCGGCCGGCAGTTCACGTTGGATGCTGGTGACCCCGATCTCCGCGCAGTCCTTGTGCTTCAGGTTGACGTAGATGCGGCTGCCCGGGTCGTCGCCCACCAGCACGGTGCCCAGACCCGGCACCACGCCGCGGTCGGCCAGCGCGGCCACCCTGGCCCGCAGCTCGGTCTTGATCGCCGCCAGCGTGGCCTTGCCGTCCAGGATGGTTGCCGTCACGGGTCCTGATCCTGCCATCCAGGTGGCACGCCGCTGCTTCGGCCCGCACCAAAAGATCGCACCTCGATCGGGACGGCCGACGCATCGCCGCAGGTCGTGGTGCGGCACCGGGCATCGAGGTGCGAGCTTGTGCGGTCGGCCGGGCCGGACACCGGCGGGTTCGGGAAGGCCACGGCGCACCCCATAGACTCGGGCGCACCATGGCTACCCCGTCACCGTCCGATCCGCCGACCTCACCATCGGCCGCATCCACCGGTCCGGTCCGGTTGCGCGTCGCCCCCTCGCCGACCGGGGACCCGCACGTCGGCACCGCCTATGTGTCGCTGTTCGACCTGGCATTCGTGCGGCAGCGCGGCGGGCAGTTCGTGCTGCGCATCGAGGACACCGACCGCGCGCGGTACGTTGCCGACTCCGAGCAGCAGATCTTCTCCACGCTGCGCTGGATGGGACTTCAGTGGGACGAGGGTCCGGACATCGGCGGCCCCTACGGGCCGTACCGGCAGTCCGAGCGGCTTTCCACCTACCGGCCCTATGTCGAGCGGCTGCTGGCCGACGGGCACGCCTACTACTGCTGGTGCAGCCCGGAGCGGCTGGCACAGATGCGCGAGCGGCAGCAGAAGTTGCGCCGCCCCACCGGCTATGACCGGCTGTGCTACGGCAAGACCCGCGAGGCGCGGGCGCAGTTGCCGGGTTTCAGCGAGACGCCGGTGGTGCGCATGCTCATCCCGGATGACGCTCCGACCACGTTCACCGACCTGATCCGCGGCGAGATCAACGCCCCCCGGCCGGACGACCAGGTGATCCTTAAGGCGGACGGTTTCCCCACCTATCACCTGGCCGTGGTGGTGGACGACCACGAGATGGGCATCACGCACGTGGTGCGCGGGGAGGAGTGGATCTCCTCCACCCCC
>DASSTH010000494.1:0-4675 GCA_035708025.1 Nakamurella sp.
GAAGGGCATGTCGGTTCGCGGGCTCGCTCGCGCGGCCGACGTGTCGGCCAGCCTGATCTCCCAGATCGAGACCGGCAAGACCAGCCCCTCGGTCAGCACTTTGTACGCCATCACCACGGCGCTGCAGATCTCCATCGAGGAGGTCTTCGGCGACACCTACCCCGACGCATCGGAACCCGGCGCGGGCACCGACGTGCCCGATGGGGCGCCCGGCGACCGCGCGGCCGGCGAAGTCGCGACCGGTGCTGCGCCGGCCCAGTCCATTGCGGGGGAGTCGTTGCCGCCCTTGACGATCCGGCGGCGATCGACGAACGGATCCGCGTCCGACCGGTCGGCCGAGTCGCCGGTCAGCCGGGGGCTTCGCCTGCTGGGACAGTCCCGCAGGGTCGGCCCGGTGGTCGCCCCGGACCAGCGGGAGGTGCTGCACCTGGACTCCGGCGTCACCTGGGAACTGCTTGGCAAGCTGCCCGACACGCACATCGAGTTCCTGCGCATCACCTACGCGCCCGGGGGCAGTTCGTCCGGTGCCGGAGTGCTGATGCGCCATGTCGGGACGGAGTACGGGCACGTGTTGTCCGGTCGGTTGACCCTCAGCCTCGGATTCGACACCTTCTCGCTGAACCCCGGCGACTCGGTGTCCTTCGACTGCTCGATCCCGCACGCCTACTCCAACCACGGGGACGAGCCGGCCGTCGGCGTGTGGTTCGTCGTCTCGCAGTTCCGCTGATCCGGCCGGCCCCCGCTCGCTGCTGAACGCCGCCCATGCGGCGCAGCGGCGGACCACCGTCACCGGCGGCCGGCAGACCGCACCGGGAATCGGGAACCGCTGCGGGACAATCCCTCTCCCTCCAGCACGGCGCTAGTCGGGCGGTCACCCTCCGCATCGTCGCTGGCTGGCGGGCGCCCAGTGTTCCACTCGAATGTACGAAGTGGAGTGATATTGCACACCGTGTAGCGCCAGCGTACAGTTCCGAGTCGCAGTTCCTGTGCACCAAGGCCGGTCACCCACGACACCACATGCAGTATTCCGCCCCTGCTGACCGTCGGACCTCGACCTGGATTGGGGACACCATGACCGCATCCTCCCGCCGTACCCTCCTCTCCGGACTGCTGGGCAATCCGGGGCACTCCGGCCCGGCCGGCGGTGCGCCGTCCGGACCGGGGCCGGGCGCCGTTCCGGTCGCCGGGGTGGACGGGACGCTGCCGCACGAGGACGTCATCCTGCACAACGGCCGGATCCGGACCTTCGACAGCCGCGATGCGGAGGTTTCAGCCGTGGCCGTGCGGCGTGGCCGGATCGTGGGCGTGGGCTCCGGCCTGCACCAACTGGAGAAGCTGCTGCCCGGCCGGCCGCGGATCGTCGACCTGCACGGGCACACCGTCATCCCGGGAATGATCGAGGCCCACGTCCACTTCGTCAGCCTGGCCATCCGGCCCGGCTACCACGTGGTGATCGAGAACGCCCGGAACATCGCGGAGATCCAGGCCATGCTGGCGGCGCGGCGCCCCGACGTGCCGGCCGGGCAGTTCGTCACGGCCATGGGCGGCTGGCACCCGAACATGTTCGCCGAGCACCGCCTCCCCACGTTGGCCGAACTGGACGAGGCGGTGCCCGACCGCGGCGTGCTGCTGTTCCAGGGCTTCACCGGGCCCGCTTACACCAACTCCATCGGCAAGGCGTTCTTCGAATCGGCGTCGGTGCCGTCGGTGGTGGCGGCGGACGGCTCGATCGCGGCGGGCGCCAACGCGGAGGCGGCGCTGTACAACGTGCGCATCCTGCAGACCTTCGAAGACAAGAAGCGCAGCACGCTGGATGCGCAGGCGTACTCGGCCAGCGTGGGCATCACCAGCGTGATCGACGAGGTCGGGTTCCCGGTTCCCGGGCCGCCGCAACCGAACCAGGCGCTGTCCAACTTCGACGGGTTCCGCTGCTACGACCCCTGGCTCGCCCTGCACGCGCAACGGCGCAACCTGATCCGGCTGCAGGCCAACTTCCTGCACAACCAGAATGACATCGAACTGCCGGAACTGACCCAGCGGCTGAAGAACCAGTTCCAATTGTTCGGCGACGATCAGATGATGACCGGCGGCATCGGGGAGTGGGGAGCGCCTGGTGACGGCTCCACCCCGGCATGGACCAGGGCGCAGCAACTGATCGCGCAAGCCCGGTGGCGCAACAACAACCGCGCGTTGAGCCTGGCCGCGTTGCAGGCCGAGATCGAGGGGTACGAGGCGGTCAACGCCCAGTACGACATCACCGGCCTGCGCTGGCGCATCGACCACGTCCCGGTGGTCACCACCGAACTGCTCGACCGGCTGCAGGCGGTGGGCGGTGCGGTGCAATGCGGTGCCTTCAGCTTCATGGCGGGCCGCGGGCCGGCCGCCGGCGCGCCGTTCCGGACCATCCTGGACCACGGCATCCAGGCCGGCATCCACCTGGACGGCGTGCACATCGCACCGCTCAACCCATGGTTCGGCGTGTACTACGCGAGCACCGGCCGCAACGCCCTCGGCGACCTGATCAACGACGGGCAGCAGATCACCCGGGACGAGGCGGTTCGCCTGTACACCAAGGAGAATGCCTGGTTCATGAACATGGAGGACAAGCTCGGAACCATCGAGGTCGGCAAGCTCGGGGACATGGTCGTACTGGACCGTGACTACCGCAGGGTGTCCGACGAGGACCTCAAGCGGGTGCATCCGGTGCTGACCGTCGTGGGCGGCAAGGTCGTGTACGACTCCGGAGCACTGGGCGGGCACCACTGATCGATGCGGTCGCGCCGGATCGGCGACCGACGGACCGGTTCTCGCCGGCGCAACCAGTTCCACCGGACGAAACCGGTCGTACCGCAACGGCGGTCGGGTCCGGGATAGGACGGATCGGTGCGGGACCGGCACCCCGGCCCCGCAACCAGCAGCACAACAGAAGGGCGGTGCGGATGTGAGCGACGAACAGCGCTCGGGTGTCACCAGGCGGACGGTGCTGAAGGGCAGCGCCGTCGCCGGAGCGATGGCGGCGGGCGGGATGCTGGCCGGCGCAGTGCCGGCCGCGGCCGGGCCGGGCGGCGGCAAGCCCCCCGGACCGCCGGCCGGCCCGCCCGGACACGGTGGTGGGCACGGCGGTCGGCCGCGACGCTCACCCGCCGGCGACCTGATCCTGACCAACGGCCGGATCCACACCATGGACGACGCCGACCGGGTGGTATCGGTGGTCGCCATCCGGGACGGCGAAATCGTCTACACCGGCGGCAGTGTCGCCCGCGCCCGGCGGGAGTTCGTCGACCAGCCGAAGCAACTGAACCTGCACGGCCGCACCGCCGTGCCCGGCCTGATCGACTGCCACAACCACATCGTGCTGATGGGCAACCGTCCGGGACATCACACCCCGCTGGAGAACGCCTACTCCATCAGCGACGTGCAGGCGATCTACGCCGAGCGGGCCCGTCACGTCCCGGCCGGCGAGTTCATCACCACGATCGGTGGCTTCCACTTCAACCAGTTCACCGAGGTGCGGCTGCCCACGCTGGCCGAACTGGACGCGGCGTTGCCGCATCACCCGGCCTACATCTCCCTGGGATTCGTCGGCCCCAGCGTCACCAACAGCCTGGGCAAGGCGTTCTTCGAAAGCGTCCCGGGGCCGGACGGCCCGGTGCCGGTCGGCGCGGACGGCTCCATCGGGGCCGGAACGCCCACCGGTCAGGCAACCCTGGCGCTGCGCCGCCAACTGACCTTCGAGACCCGCAAGCGCAGCGTGCGCGACGCCATGGCCTACGCGGTGAGCCTGGGTGTCACCACGCACCTGGACCAGGGGGCGTTCCAGGCCACCGACACGCCGGCGGACGGCGCGGCGCACGAGGACAACTTCACCATGCACCTGCCGTTCCTGTCCGTCTACGAGGACGGCGACGGCAGCGTCCGGCTGCGCATCAACTTCCTGTACATGGACCAGGATCCGGACAGCGTGGCGCTGGGCGAGCGGCTGAAGAACGCATTCCCGTTCTTCGGCAACGACCTGGTGCGCACCGGCGGGATCGGCGAGTTCGTCGCCCCGGACCCGAGCTTCCCGGTGGACAACGGCAGCACGAACAATGAGCGGTGGCTGAACGCCGCGCGCAGGGTGGCGCAGGCCGGCTGGCGCGCCGAGGTGCACTCGCTGACCGGGACCGATTTCATGGCCGAGATCGACGGCTACGGCATCGTCAACGACGAGTTCCCGATCACCGACCTGCGGTGGGTGGTGGCCCACGTGCCGCGGATCACCGAGGACTACGTGGACAAGCTCAAGGCACTGGGCGGCGGCGTCAACCTCACCGGCTGGCAGTACCTGTCCGGGCGAGGACCGGCCGCCGGACCGCCCTACCGCATGCTGCTGGACAACGGCATCCCGGTCGGCATGAGCTCCGACGGCATGCAGATTGCCCCGATGAACCCGTGGATCCACGCCTACTACGCCACCACCGGCAAGAACGCGCTGGGCAATGTGATCAACGCCGACCAGCAGGCCACCCGGCAGGAGATGCTGGCCCACTACACCCGGGACAACCTGTGGTTCCTGGGCGCGCCGGACGAAGATCGGTTGGGGATCCTGGAGCCCGGCCGGCTGGGCGACGTCGTGGTGCTCAACCACGACTACTTCGACCCCAAGGCGGTGCCGGCCGAGAAACTCAAGCAGGTG
>DASSTH010000495.1:0-44207 GCA_035708025.1 Nakamurella sp.
GCAGCGCTGGAGGTCGTGCGGTGCCCGAGTTCTTGATCGAGACGTCCGCCCTGCGCAAGGAGTACCGCACCCGGCGGGGCCGGCAGGTGGCGGTGGACGGGCTGGATCTCGCGGTGCCGGTCGGTGGCGTGCACGGATTTCTCGGGCCGAACGGTTCCGGCAAGACCACGACCATCCGGATGGTGCTCGGCCTGGCGTCGGCGGACGCCGGCTCGATCCGACTCTTCGGTGAGCCGGTACCGGATCGCCTGCCGTTCGTGATCGATCGGGTGGGCGCCGTGGTGGAGCAGCCGCGATTGTTCCCCGGCTTCACCGGCCGGCAGAACCTGCAGTTGCTGGGCCGCGCGATCGGCGTCACCAAGGACCGGGTGGACCGGGCCCTGGAACTGGTGGGCATGCGCGGCCGGGCCGACGACCGGTACAAGGCCTACTCGCTGGGTATGAAGCAGCGGCTGGCGATCGCCGCCGCGTTGTTGAAGACTCCGGACCTGCTGGTGCTGGACGAGCCGACCAATGGCCTGGACCCGGCCGGTATCCGGGAGATCCGCAATCTGGTGCGTGATCTCGCCGCGTCGGGCACCACCGTGATGATCAGCTCACACATCCTGGCCGAGGTGCAACAGGTCTGTGATTCGGTGTCCATCATCGGGCGTGGCCGCTTGCTGGCCGGGGGCTCGGTGGATGAGGTGCTCAGCCGGGTGGGCGGGTCCGGGACGCCGGCCTACCGAGTGGCCGTCGACAACCATGTCGGAGCGGCGGAGGTGTTGACGGCCGCGGGGTTCGATGTGCAGGTCGATCACGACGGCCTCCGGGTGTCCGGGGCGCCAGCTCCCTCGGCCATCACCGAAGTGCTTGCCACCCACGGCTACTACCTGTCCGGCCTGTCTCCCGTAGGCGACGACCTGGAGTCGGCGTTCCTGGAGATCACCGAGGGGGCGGGGCTGTGATCGGCGCACTGGCGGTGGAATGGATGCGGCTGCGTCAACGGCGGGCCGTCCGGTTGTTGGCGTTGGTGGCGCTGCTGGGCTGCCTGGTGGTGCTGGGGTTCGCGATCGCCAACGCGGTGCCACCGTCCGCTGCCGACATGGCGGCCGCACAGTCCCAGGTGGACCGCCAGATGGCCGACCCGATGTTCCAGCAGCAGTTGGCCGACTGCCGGCAGGCGGTCGCGTCCGGCGGATCCGACCAGTGGCCGGCCGACCTGGATTGCGATGAGGCAATGACGCCTCGGGTGGAGTGGTTCCTCAACTGGTCACCGCCGAACTTCGTGGACGACTTTCGGCACAACCTCTTGGCGGTGACGCTGATCCTTGCGCTGGCCATGGCGTTGGCGGGCGTCACGTTCGCCGGGGCGGACTGGTCGGCGGGCACCATCGGGACCCAACTGCTGTACCAGCCGCGTCGAGTGCGGGTCTTCGGCAGCAAGGCCGGCGCGCTGGCCGCGGCGGGCCTGCTGGTCGGCCTGATCGGTGCGGTGCTGGCCTGGGCCGTCAGCTACGCCGTGGCCGCCAAGTGGGGGACGACCGCGCTGCTCGATACGCGGATCTCCCGGGACGGTTCCGTCACGCTGACTCAACTGGACATCACCGCGCGCGCCCTGCGGGCGGTCGCGGCGGTGGCCGGCGCCGCGATCGGCGGCTACGTGCTGGCCATGCTGTTCCGCAGCAGCCTGGTCGCGGTGGCCATCATCGCCGGCTACGGGATCGTGGGAGAGGCGCTGATCCGCGGGCTCTTCACCGGGTCGGAGCCCTACCTGTTGTCGAGCCGGATCCTGGCCTGGTTGCAGGGCCCGTATCAGATCGCCCGCTATCCACGCAGCTGCGGGCCAGGCCCGTGCCAGCCCGAGATCACCACGGTGACGGTCACCGCGGGCGGCGTGTACCTGGCGGTGCTGGTGGCCCTCGGGCTCGCTGTCGCAGGCCTGCTGTTCGCGCGCCGGGACGTCAGCTGACCGGTCTGGTCGCCGGCTGACGCCGGTGGTGACGAGGGAAACCCCGGGGTCGTCGATCCGCCGAGGGGCGGACCTGCTCGTGGCGGAGGATGGGGGATTCGAACCCCCGAGGGCGGTTAACCCAACACGCTTTCCAAGCGTGCGCCATAGGCCACTAGGCGAATCCTCCGCCGATGAGTGTACCGGCCGCGCGGTGGTGGTCGGGAACGGTGACGGGGCCGCGGACTCGGCTACCATGGCGGGCGGACCCCCGCGGCGTCCACCTCCTCAACCCCCCCAGGGCCGGAAGGCAGCAAGGGTCCGGGAGCTCTGACGGGTGCGGGGGTCCACCCTTTCTCGGGCCGTCCGCGGGCTGTCCGCGGGCTGTCCCCAACGGCCCGTCACCGACCTTCCTGGCTGTCCGCGGCACCACGTACCCTCGCAGCGTGGCCCTGGCTCTCTACCGCAAGTACCGCCCGGCGACGTTCGCCGACGTGGTGGGGCAGGAGCACGTCACCGAGCCGCTGCGGACCGCGCTGGCGGCCGGCCGGATCAACCACGCCTACCTGTTCTCCGGTCCCCGCGGCTGCGGCAAGACGTCGTCGGCGCGCATCCTGGCCCGCTCGCTGAACTGCGAACAGGGTCCGACTCCCGACCCGTGCGGCGTGTGCGCCTCCTGCGTGGCGCTCGCGCCCGAGGGGCCCGGGTCGCTGGACGTGGTGGAGCTGGACGCGGCCAGCCACGGCGGCGTCGACGACACCCGCGAACTGCGCGACCGGGCCTTCTATATGCCCGCCGAATCGCGCTACCGGGTGTTCATCATCGACGAGGCGCACATGGTCACCACGCAGGGTTTCAACGCCCTGCTGAAGATCGTGGAGGAGCCTCCGGAGCACCTGGTGTTCGTGTTCGCCACCACAGAGCCGGACAAGGTGTTGCCGACGATCCGGTCCCGGACCCATCACTACCCGTTCCGGCTGCTACCCCCGGCCACCCTGCGCGGGCTGTTGGAGCGGCTGTGCGCGGAGGAGGGCGTCACGGTCGAGCCGGCGGTGTTCCCGCTGGTGGTGCGAGCCGGAGCCGGGTCCGCCCGGGACGCGCTGAGCGTGATGGACCAGCTGTTGGCGGGTGCGGGGCCGGACGGGGTCCGCTACGCCAGTGCGGTGGCCCTGCTCGGGGTGACGGACGCCGCGCTGCTGGACGAGATGGTGGATGCGCTGGCGGCGGGGGATGGGGCCAGCGTCTTCGGGGCGGTGGACCGGGTGGCCGAGGCCGGGCACGACCCGCGCCGCTTCGGCGCCGACCTGCTGCAGCGACTGCGCGACCTGGTGATCCTGCAGGCCGTGCCGGATGCCGTCAGCAAAGGCCTGATCGACGCGCCGGACGACCAGCTGGCGGCGATGACGGCCCAGGCCGAGCGGCTGCCGACCGCCACCCTGACCCGATTCGCGGAGATCCTGCACACCGGACTGACCGACATGCGCGGCACCACCTCGCCGCGGCTGGTGCTGGAGCTGCTGTGCGCGCGGATGCTGCTGCCGGCCGCGTCGCTGGAGGACGGCGCCCTGCTGCAGCGGTTGGAGCGGGTGGAACGGCGGCTGGAGATCGCGGCGGAACACGGCGGTGACGGGCCCGCCGGGGCGGGCCGATCCACCGGTGACGGGAAGCGCGGCGATCGCCGGGTCACGGCACCCGCCTCGGCCGCTCCGACGGCCCCCGGGTCGGAGCGGGCCACCGCGCGAACCGCCGACCCCGGCACGGGTGGGGCACCGCCGAGTGCTGCCGCCGCAGCCAACCGTGCCGCCGCAGCCGACCGTGCCGCCGGGACGGCCGCCCCGCCGAGTGCTGGCGCCGCGGCACCGAGCGCCGACCATGCCGCCGGGACGCCGAGTGCGGCCGCCGCGTCGCCGAGCGCCAAGCGGACGGCCGGTCCCGATCTGGGGCTGCCGGAGCCGCCGGTGCTCTCCAGTTCCCGCGGGCGGAGGTCGCCGGCGGAGCAGGCGGAACCGGACCCCGCCGAACGCACCCCGGCTGCGCATCAGGATGCGACGGGCGCGCCGGCGGCGACCGCCGCGCCGGCCGGGCCGGCCGTCCCGGAACGATCGGATGTCGCCGTCGGCGTCACCGACGTGCGCCGGGTGTGGACCGAGATCCTGGCCGCGGTGAAGCGGCAGCGGCGTACCACCCAGGTGCTGCTGGAGTCCGCCACCGTGGCCGGGGTCGACGGGGCCACCCTGCTGTTGACCATGCCGTCGGCGGCGCTGGCCCGCCGGGTGCTGGAGAGTGGGAACACCGATGTGCTGCGCAGCGCGCTGCGCGAAGTCCTCGGGGTGGACTGGCGGATCCGGTGTGACGCAGCGGGTTCGGCCGGGGCGGGGCCGTCCGACGGTGGACCGCCGGCACCCGGTCCGGCCGGTGGTGGGTCGGTGGCCGGACCGTCCGCGGGTCGTGCGCCGGAGTCCGCCGCGGGTGCACCGGATCGCCGGGCCGGCGATGCCGGCGCCGACGGCGTCCCCCCGGAGCCGGTGGACCCCGACGAGCCCGACCCGTACGACGACATCGACCCGGCCGCGCCGACCGTCGCGGTGCAGGATCCCGAACAGGCGGCCATGGAACTGCTGGCCGCCCGGCTGGGCGCGCGCCGGCTGGATCAGCAGGGCTGACGCCCGCCCGGTGCGCCGGGGATCAGCCGAGCACGGCGACCAGGGCGATCACGGCGGGAACCACCGAGAGCAGCGCGAGCGTGCGTACGTGGGCGATGCCGGCCACCGCGCGGTCGGACCGCACCGCGGCGTTGATGGTGTGATACCGCCGCCCCGCGAACAGGAAGCAGCCCAGCGCCACCAGCAGCATCAACATCGCCGGAACGTGTTCGGCCAGCGACCCGCCGCCCACGTGCACCAGCAGCGCGGCGTTCACCGCCAGGGCCAGACCGGTGCGGTTCCACGACAACCTGGTCCGCTCGGCCTGTCCGCCGGCATCCAGGATCGGGTCGCCCGACTGTCCCGTCACCGGCTGTTCGCTCACCTGGCCCCGCCGGAGACCAGCATGACGATCAGCACCACCAGGGCGATGATCGCCAAGCCGTAGCCGAGCAGCACCGCCAGCCGGTTCGGCGGCAGCGTGGTGCCCAGCCGCATCGCCCGCTCGGCGCCCGCCCACCGATGGTGCGCGGCGCCGGCGATGACCCCGCTGATCACGATCAGCGCCACGCCCACCGCCAGGCGCAGCGGGCGCGGACCGAGGTCCGGAGCGAGCTGCACGACCGCGATGCCGCCGGCCAGCAGGGCCAGCGAGGTGCGGATCCAGGCCAGGAAGGTCCGCTCGTTGGCCAGCGAGAACCGGTAATCGGGATCGGTGCCGACGTCGCGCAGCGGGACCCGGCGGGTGCGGCGGTCGTCGCCCGGCTCGGTCATCGGCCGGTCCGGTGGCTGTCCTGCCGAGCGTGCGGACTGGCATGATCCGGATCCGTACCCACAATCGTTGCGGCGCAGCGGAACCCCATGTGACCGGTGGAGGTGTCCGGGGTGTTCTGGGTCCGGCCGGCGGTGCGATACCGGTTGCAGTACGAGACGTGGCACAGATAGGAGCCGCCGCGCAACACCATGGTCGGACCGGCGGGCGGCCCCTGTGGATCGTGCCGGGTGCGGGCATTGTCCCGGGCATGCCAGTGCGCCGAGAACCGGTCGGCCGTCCACTCCCAGACGTTCCCGGTGGTGTTGTACAGCCCGAATCCGTTGGCGGGGAAGGCGTTCGCCGGGGCCGTGGCCTGATAGCCGTCCCGTCCGGTGTTGCGCCGGGGGAAGTCGCCCTGCCAGACGTTCATCCAGTGCTCGCCACCCGGCTCCAGTTCGTCGCCCCAGGGGAACCTGGCTTGGTCCAGCCCGCCGCGGCAGGCCTTCTCCCACTCCGCCTCGGTCGGCAGTCGCTTGCCGGCCCAGGATGCGTAGGCGGCCGCATCGTTCCACGAGACGTGCACCACCGGGTGGTCGCCGACGCCGTCCAGGCCGGTGTGCGGGCCGAACGGGTGGGCCCAGTCGGCCCCCCGCACCGCCGTCCACCAGGGCGCCCCCGGCACCGTGCCATCCATCACCGCCGCCCGGTCCCGCCGACCGATCAACCCGTCGAAGACGAACGACCAGCCGAACCGTTCGGCCTCGGTGCGGTATCCGGTCGCATCCACGAAGGCGGCGAACGCCTCGTTGGTGACCGCGGTGGCGTCGATGAGGAAGTCGCTGACATACACGGTCCGGACCGGTCCCTCGCCGTCGTCCGGGAACGCGTCGTCGCGGTCGTTGCCCATCCGGAATTCACCCGCGGGAACCAGCACCATGCCCTCCAGCACGGGGGCGGGGCCTTCTGCCGTGTCGGAGGCGGACCGCAGCGGTACGGGGGCGGGCGGCGACGCGGCGCCGGCGGGCCGGTCCGGGCCGTCCTGCGGGCCACGAGTCGGGGAGCAGCACGAACTCATGCGGGCCATTGTCCGACTCGACCGTTGCGCGCCGTCCCGCGGCCACCCCGTCGGGCCGTCACCGCCGTCCCGTCGCTCGCCCGGTCGGGTCCGTCACCGCCGTCCCGCGGCCACTCCGTTGGCGCGTCACCGCCGCTCCGTCGGGCCCGTCACCACCGATCCGGCACCCGGCGACAGGTGACCGGCACCGGCCCGGGACGTTCCCCGCGAGGGGTCTGCGACGCTCCCCGCGAGGATCAACTTCACGCCGAAGCAGACATTCCGGGCGCACAACCGCGAAGTTGATCCGCGCAGGCAGAAGTTGATCCTCGCGGGTCAGAGGGTGGGGTAGAGCGGGTGCTTGGCCGCCAGCGCCGACACCCGGCCGGACAGCGACTGCGCCAGTTCCGGCTCCAGGTCGCCGACCGGGGCGGTCAGCGCCCCCGCGATGATGTCGGCCACCTCCACGAAGTCCTCATCGCCGAAGCCGCGGGTGGCCAACGCCGGGGTGCCGATCCGCAGCCCGGAGGTCACCATCGGCGGGCGCGGGTCGAACGGCACCGCGTTGCGGTTGACGGTGATCCCGATGGAGTGCAGCCGGTCCTCGGCCTGCTTGCCGTCCATGTCGGAGTTGCGCAGGTCCACCAGCACCAGGTGCACGTCGGTCCCGCCGGTCAGCACGGTCACCCCGGCGCCCGCCACGTCGTCGGCCATCAGCCGCTCCGCCAGCAGCCGCGCACCGGACAGCGTGCGCTGCATCCGGTCGGCGAACTCCGGCGCCGCGGCCATCCGGAACGCCACCGCCTTGGCGGCGATCACGTGCTCCAGCGGTCCGCCCTGCTGGCCCGGGAACACCGCCGAGTTGATCTTCTTGGCCAGGTCGGCGTCGTTGGTCAGGATGACCCCGCCGCGCGGGCCGCCCAGCGTCTTGTGCGTGGTGGTGGTGGTGACGTGCGCGTGCGGCACCGGTGACGGGTGCAGCCCGGCCGCCACCAGCCCCGCGAAGTGCGCCATGTCGACCAGCAGGTAGGCGCCCACCTCGTCGGCGATCTCCCGGAACCGCGGGAAGTCCAGTTGCCGCGGGTAGGCCGACCAGCCGGCGATGATCAGCTTCGGACGGTGCTGTCGGGCCATCGCCGCGACCTCGTCCATGTCGATGCGGTGGTCCTCCTTGGACACCTCGTAGGCCGCCACCTCGTACAGCTGGCCGGAGAAGTTGATCCGCATGCCGTGTGTCAGGTGCCCACCGTGCGCCAGTGACAGGCCGAGGATGGTGTCGCCGGGCTTGATCAGCGCCGCGTAGGCGGCGGCGTTGGCCTGCGCCCCGGAGTGCGGTTGCACGTTGGCGAACCCGGCGCCGAACAGCTCCTTGATCCGGGATATCGCCAGCCGCTCGGTGACGTCCACGTTCTCGCAGCCGCCGTAGTAGCGCCGGCCGGGGTAGCCCTCCGCGTACTTGTTGGTCATCACCGATCCCTGCGCCTGCATGGCGGCGACCGGGGCGAAGTTCTCGCTGGCGATCATCTCCAGCGTCTGCTGCTGGCGGTGCAACTCGGCGGTGACGGCGGCGTACACCTCCGGGTCGGCCTCGGCCAGCGGTGCGTCCGGGCCGGGCCAGGGGGCGATCTCCGGCGTCGCTGGTGCTGTCATCTCGGGCCTCTCTGTGGCTGTCCACGCCCGCTCGGGCGGCCGACGCCGCGGCGGCGGACCAGCGGCGTTGTGCCAACCGTAGCCAGCGGCCGGCGGGCGGTGGTCAGCCGGTCGGCGCTGTGCGGCGCCGGGGCCGGCCAGGCGGGGCAAAGTAACGATCGGGTGACGTCGGGGCCCGCGGGTTTGCCGGGTTGCCATCCCAGCATTCAGGATGCCCACATCACCGGCGGCCGGGATCCGGCCACCACCTGTCGGCGTCCGCGCTCGAATGGCGAGCCGCCGGGAGCCGGTGTTTGCTGTTCCCAGCCCGGCCACCGCCGGGGCGGGTGCCGAAACAACGGAGGTGCACGAGCGTGACCCGTCAACGTTGGGTCGTGGCCGCGGTTGCGGCCACGCTGGCCTTCACCATGGCCAGTTGTGCCAAGTCGGACAGGGATAACAACCCGTCCAATACCGCCAGCAACACCGCCGGTGCGCCGTCCAGCACCGCCGCCGGTGAGAGCAGCGGCGGTGGCAGCAGCAGCGCGGGCGCCAGCGGCAGCTCCGCGGCCAGCGGCACGGCCAGCGCCCCGGCCGGGGACACCGGGATGCCGAAGGACCCCAACGGCACGTTCGTCTTCGGGGCCGCGGGTGCTCCGGAGACCTTCGACCCGCTGTACGCCACCGATGGCGAGACGTTCCGCATCTCCGAGCAGCTGTTCGAGGGCCTGGTCGGGTTCAAGCCCGGCACCGCGGACATGGAACCCAGCCTGGCGGAGTCCTGGACGCACAGCGATGACGGCCTGACCTGGGACTTCAAGATCCGGCCGAACGTCACCTTCACCGACGGCACCCCGATGAACGCCGAGGCGGCCTGCTACAACCTGGACCGGATGTACACCCAGACCGGTGCGGGAGCCACCCAGGCCGAGTACTGGTCGCTGAACATGGGCGGCTTCAAGGACCAGAAGGACGAGAACGGCAAGGCGGTCCCGAGCATCTACTCCTCCTGCACCGTCAAGGACGACATGACGGCGGAGGTCAAGCTGACCCGCTACACCAGCAAGTTCCCGGCGATCCTGGGCCTGCCGTCGTACTCGATGCAGTCGCCCACCGCGCTGAAGAAGTACGACGCCAACGACGTCAAGGCGCAGGGTGACTCGTTCATCTACCCGGCGTACGCCACCGACCACCCGACCGGCACCGGCCCGTTCGAGTTGAGCAAGTACGACAAGCAGAACAACACCATCACGCTCACCCGCAACGACAACTACTGGGGTCAGAAGGCCAAGGTCAAGACGCTGATCTTCCAGGTGATCCCGGACGAGACCGCGCGCAAGCAGGCGCTGGAGGCCGGCACCATCGACGGCTACGACCTGCCCAACCCCGGTGACTGGGCGGACCTGAAGTCCAAGGGCTTCCAGGTGGACGTACGGCCGGCGTTCAACATCCTGTACCTGGGCTTCAACTTCAAGAACAACCCGGCGCTGAAGGATCTGAAGGTCCGGCAGGCCATCGCCTACGCCATGAACCGGGAGCAGTTCGTCAAGACCCAGCTGCCCGAGGGGGCTGTGGTGGCCAAGGAGTTCTACCCGGACACGGTGGACGGCTGGACCGACCAGGTGCAGCAGTACCAGTACGACCCGGACAAGGCGAAGTCGCTGCTGAAGGAATACGGCAAGCCGGTGACGCTGAACTTCTGGTGGCCGACCCAGGTGTCGCGGCCCTATATGCCGGACCCGAAGAGCGTGTTCACGGCGTTCTCGGCGGACCTGGAGGCGGTCGGCATCAAGATCAACGCCACCTCCAAGCCGTGGAACGGCGGGTACCTGGACGGCGTCACCGCGCACCAGCCCGACCTGTTCCTGCTGGGCTGGACCGGCGACTACAACACGCCTGACAACTTCCTGGGCAACTTCTTCTCCAGCCCCAGCACCAACAACTTCGACACCGCCGGTGCGGACTTCGGGAACGACCTGGCGGACGCGCTGGCCAAGGCGGACGCCATCCCGGACGAGGACCAGCGCAACGCGGCGTACGTCGACCTGAACAAGAAGATCATGGGCGACTGGCTGCCGGGCGTGCCGATCTCGTCCTCCCCGCCGGCCATCGTGGTGGCCGGTGACGTCAAGGGCCTGATCCCGAGCCCGCTGACCCACGAGCTGTACTCGCTGGTCTACAAGGGCTGACGCGCACGCCTGCCGCCGCTGGGCACCGTCCCGGCGGCGGCAGGCGTTCCCGCCGGCGCGCTCCGCGGCCGGCGATCGCGCAAGGCGAGGGGACCGGTAGTGCTCAGGTACGCGGTGCGCCGGCTGCTGCAGCTGGTGCTGGTGCTGATCGTGCTGTCCATGCTGCTGTTCATCTGGTTGCGGTCGCTGCCGGGAGGCACCGTCTCCGCCATCCTGGGCGAGCGGGCCACTCCCGAGTCCATCGCCCAATTGCGGCACGTGCTGGGCCTGGACCAGCCGGTGATCGTGCAGTACGTCAAGTTCATGGGCCAGGTCCTGCAGGGCAACTTCGGCCAGTCCACCGCGGTGTCCCCGGGAACACCGGCGCTCACGGTGTTCTTCAACCGATTCCCGGCCACCGTGGAACTGGCCATCGGCGCGATGATCTTCGCCCTGGTCTTCGGCATCCCGCTCGGCTACATCGCGGCGCGCCGCAAGGGCGGCGTGCTGGACACCTCGGGCGTGGTCGTCTCGCTGGTCGGGATCGCCGTACCGGTGTTCTTCCTGGCCTTCCTGCTCAAGTACTTCTTCGCGGTCAAGCTCGGCTGGCTGCCACCGTCCGGCCGGCAGAATCCGCGGATCGACGCCACCCGGGTCACCGGGTTCTTCGTGCTGGACGGGCTACTCACCCGGGAATGGGACGCCTCCTGGGACGCCTTCAAGCACCTGATCCTGCCGTCGGTGGCGCTCGGCACCATCCCGTTCGCGGTGATCTTCCGGATCACCCGGGCGTCCGTGCTGGAGGTGCAGAACGAGGACTTCATCCGCACCGCCCAGGCCAAGGGGCTGACCAGCCGGATCATCCGGGGCCGGCACATCCTGCGCAACGCCATGCTTCCGGTGCTCACCGTGACCGGCCTGCAGACCGGCGGCCTGCTGGCCGGCGCGGTACTCACCGAGACGGTGTTCGGCTACCCCGGGCTGGGCGATGCGGTGGCGCGCGGGTTCGAACAGCGGGACTACCCGGTGCTGGAGGTACTCGTGCTGGCCGCCGCCACCACCTTCGTGCTGGTCAACATGATCGTCGACCTGCTGTACGCGGTGATCGACCCCCGGATTCGAACACGGTAGGGGGCGCGTCGTGACCAACCTGATGTCGGGCAAGAAGCGGCGCATCGACGCGCTGGCCGCGATGGAGGCCGCCGCCGACGACTCGGGCGTCTCGCTGCTGCTGGACGCGTGGCGGCGGCTGCGCCGGTCGTTGCTGTTCTGGGTCGGGGCCATCATCATCCTGATCTTCGTCATCATCGCCATCACCGCCAGCTGGATCGCCCCGCACGACCCGGGCGCGCAGCTGCTCATCGACCAGGTCAGCCGGGCCCGCAGCGAGATCCCGCCGCCCCAGCCGGGCTTCCCGCTGGGTGGCGACCTGCACGGCCGCGACCTGCTGTCCCGGCTCATCGTGGGCAGCCGGCAGACCCTGATGGTCGGCGTGTTCGCCACGCTGATCGGCCTGGCCGGCGGGCTGACCCTGGGAACCCTGGCCGGCGCGTTCGGCGGCTGGGTGGACACCGTGGTGATGCGGATCGTCGACGTGATGCTGTCCATCCCCAGCCTGCTGCTGGCCATCTCCATCGCCGTGCTGTTCGCCAACCCCAGCCTGACCAGCGTCATCGTCGCGGTGGCCACCGTGCAGGTGCCCATCTTCGCCCGGCTGTTGCGCGGCCAGATGCTGGCGCAGCGGGAGTCCGACCACGTGCTGGCCGCCCGCTCGCTGGGGGTCAAGCGGACGCCGATCGTGCTGCGGCACATGCTGCCCAACTCGCTGTCCCCGGTGATCGTGCAGGCCACCCTGGTGGTGGCCACCGCGATCATCGACGCGGCCGGCCTGAGCTTCTTGGGCCTGGGCGACCAGGACGTGAAGATCCCGGAATGGGGGCAGATGCTCGGCGAGGCGCAGCAGCAGATCGACCAGCATCCGAACCTGGCGTTCTGGCCGGCCGGCTGCATCATCGTGGTGGCGCTCGGCTTCACCCTGCTGGGAGAGTCGCTGCGGGAGGCCCTCGACCCGAAGAACCGGAGGTGACGGTGTGACGGCGCTGCTGTCGGTGCGGGATCTGTCGGTGACGTTCGGCCGCCGGGGGGAGGACCCGTTCGCGGCGGTGGACGGGGTGAGCTTCGAGGTGGCGCCCGGCCAGACGGTGGGGCTGGTGGGGGAGTCGGGCTGCGGGAAGTCGGTGACGTCGCTGGCGATCATGCGGTTGCTCCCGGCCCGGGGCAACCGGGTGCGCGGTGAGGTGGACTTCGACGGGGTGAACCTGCTGCGACTGTCGGCGCGCGCGATGCGCGACCGCCGGGGCCGGGACCTGGCGATGATCTTCCAGGATCCACTGTCCAGCCTGAACCCGGTGGTGCCGATCGGCATCCAGGTGACGGAGGTGCTGGAGCGGCATCGGGGGATGCGCCGGTCGACGGCGATGGTGGAGGCCCGGGAGCTGCTGGACCAGGTGGGCATCCCGGATCCGTCGCGGCGGCTGCGGGAGTATCCGCACCAGCTGTCCGGCGGGATGCGGCAGCGGGCGTTGATCGCGATGGCGTTGGCCTGCCGGCCCCGGTTGTTGATCGCGGACGAGCCCACCACGGCGTTGGACGTCACCATCCAGGCGCAGATCCTGGCGCTGCTGAAGAAGCTGGTGGTGGAGCACGGCACCGCGCTGATCATGATCACCCACGACCTGGGGGTGGTGGCCGGGCTGTGTGACGTGGTGAACGTGTTGTACGCGGGGCGGGTGGTGGAGCGGGCCGGCCGGCACGAGATCTTCGCCGATCCGCGGCATCCGTACACCTATGGCCTGCTGGGGTCGATCCCGCGGCTGGACGCCGAGCACGCCGACCGGTTGACGCCGATCCCCGGGTCGGTGGCCGACAACATCTCCTGGGCCGGCGGGTGCGCGTTCGCGCCGCGCTGCGCCAACGAGATCGACGCGTGCCGGCGGGGCACCCCGGAGTTGGCCGGGTCGGGGCACCTGTTGCGCTGCTTCAATCCGGTGGCGCCGGAACTGGCCGCACGGGTGGGGGCGGCGCGGTGAGCGACGCCGGGGCGAGCGAGCACCGTCGCGACGAGGACCGGGTCCCGGAACCGGGTGACACCGATCGCGATCCGGATCTGCTGCCACACGGGTTCGACGTCACCGGCGGGCCGCGCACGGTGGACCTGCCGGCCGAGGCGGCGCCGCCGGGTGACCCGGGCACGGACCGCAGCGAGCCGCTGGCGGTGTCGGACCTGGAGGTGCCCGCGGACGCTTCGGCGTTGGCCGCGGAGCGGGCCGCCGACCAGCGGGACCAGCCGGCCGCCGCCCCGGGCGAGGTGCTGCTGGAGGTGCAGGACCTGAAGGTGCACTTCCCCATCAAGCGGGGGGTGCTGATCGACCGGACGGTCGGCTACGTGTACGCGGTGGACGGGGTGAGCCTGTCGGTGCGGCGCGGCGAGACCTACGGCCTGGTGGGCGAGTCCGGGTGCGGCAAGACCACCCTCGGCCGGGGCATCCTGCGGCTGACCGAGCCGACCTCGGGGCGGGTGCTGTTCGACGGCACCGACATCGCTGGGCTGTCCCGGTCGCAGCTGCGTGCGGCCCGGCGCCGCATGCAGATGGTGTTCCAGGACCCGCTGAGCTCGCTGGACCCGCGGCAGTCGGTGCAGTCGATCCTGGTGGAGGGCATGCGGGCGCACGGCCTGGACACCTCCAACGCCGCCACCAACAAGCGGTTGCGCGAGTTGCTGTCCGCGGTGGGGCTGCCCGCGCGGGCGTTGAAGAAGTTCCCGCACGAGTTCTCCGGCGGGCAGCGCCAGCGCATCGGCGTGGCCCGGGCGCTGACGGTGAACCCGGACCTGATCGTGGCCGACGAGCCGGTCTCGGCGCTGGACGTGTCCGTGCAGGCGCAGGTGATCAACCTGCTGGAGGACCTGCAGGACGAGCTGGGCCTGACCTACATCGTCATCGCGCACGACCTGGCCGTGGTCAAGCACATCTCCGACCGGGTCGGCGTGATGTACCTGGGGTCGCTGGTGGAGGAGGCCGCGGCCGCCGAGCTGTACGCCCGGCCGCTGCACCCGTACACCAAGGCGCTGATGTCGGCGGTGCCGGTGCCCGATCCGCGGGTAGAGGACACCCGGGAACGCATCCTGCTGACCGGTGACCTGCCCTCGCCGGCGAACCCGCCGTCCGGCTGCCGGTTCCACACCCGCTGCCCGTGGCGGCAGGACACGCTGTGCGACACCGACCCGCCGCCGCTGACCGAGTCGGGTACCGGGCACCGGGTGGCCTGCCACTGGACCGCCGAGATCGAGGCCGGCCTGATCCGCCCGCACGAGGTCGTGGAGGACGTGGTGTGAGATGGGCAAGGTGAGGGTGCGCGGCGACGATGGCCGGTGAACGCTGCCCGGACTGCGGCCGGCCGGTGGGTCGGGACGGCCAGTGCCGCTTCTGCGCCGCATCACGGGCCGCGACCGCCGCGCCACGCCGTCCGGCCCGATCCGGCGGCACCGGCGCCGTCCTGGGCGCCGCCGGCCTGGTGATCGCGGTGCTGGTCGGCCTGGTGTCCTGGCGGGCCACCGCGCAGCCGCTGATCCCCGGGGCGGCGACGGCCGCCGCCATCGCCGTCACCGGCCCACCCGGCGCGGACGCCACCGCCGCCGGCCCCGCTCCGGCGTCCGGGATCGACCCGCCGGGAACCGCGTCCACCGGTGTGCCCAGCACCAGCTCGGCCACCGAACCGTCGCCCCCGGTGGAGGCCGACAAGCGGCGACGCGAATACCCCCGGATGCTGCCCGACGGCGGCAGCACCAGCGTCACGCCGCCGACCACCAGCACCCCGCCGCCCAGCACCTCCGCCACGGTCAGCCCGCCGAAGGCCGGCACCTCGCTGACGGTCGGGGTGCTGGCCCTGCCGCGCAGCAGCGACCCGCTGCTGGTGACCGCACCGGACGCGATGCTGGTGCTGCACCAGGTCTTCGACGGGCTGACCAAGTACACCCCCGACGGGCGATCCGTGCGGCCGGCCCTGGCGACCTCCTGGTCGGCCAATTCCGACTTCACCCAGTGGCGGTTCACCCTCGCCCCGGGCCGGCAGTTCTCCGACGGCACCGAGGTGACCGCCGCGGCGGTGTGTGCGAACTTCATCCGCTGGTCCACGCTGCCGGAGAGCGAGCGGGACGACGGCTTCTACTGGCAGGTGTACTTCGGGGACTTCGCCGGCGCCCCCGGGGAGGCCGACAACCTGGCCGGCTGCACGGCACCCACCAGCACCCAGGTGTGGCTGGCCTTCGCCACACCGGTGCGGGCACTGCCGGCAGTGCTCGCACTGCCCTACTTCGGCATCGCCGCGCCCGCCTCCTTCGGCGAGGACATCCCGGTGGGCAGCGGTCCCTACCGGTGGTCGAGCGGCGACGACTCGAGCGTCACCCTGGAGTACAACCCGCTGTCCGGGCAGTCGGCCAAGGTGGCCAGGCTGGTGTTCCTGCGCACCTCCGGCACCAGCAAGGACGCCCTCGGCGCGCTCCGGTCCGGGGCGATCGACCTGTACGGGCCGGTGGACGGCGCCGCCCGGCCGGCCGAGGACGCCGGCGTGCAGGTGGTCACCCGGCCGGCGTCCACCGTGCTGATGCTCGGGATGAACCAGGCGGCCGGGCGCCCGCTCAGCCGGGCGAGCCTGCGGGAGGCCGTCGCCGATGCGGTGGACACGACCGCGCTGGCCAAGCTGTCCGGGCCGGGCGCCACCAGCACCGGGTCGTTGCTGCCGCCGGTGGTCTCCGGCAAGTCCCGGCCGGGAACGCCCGCCAAGCCGGACCGGGCCTCCAGCCTGGTGGCCGGCGCCCCGCCGGCGGCGCGTTCGGTGGTGTTCCTGGTGCGGGACTTCGCCTCAGCGACCGCGGACGGCGCCTACGCCGATGCGATCGCCAACCAACTGCGCGGGGTCGGGTTCACCGTCACCGTCCGATCGGCATCCTCTGCCGAGCAGTACTACCGCATTTTGGGGTCCGGAGCCGCGGACCTGTTCATCTCCCCGTTCTGGCCGGACACCAACGACGTGGATGACCTGCTCTCCGGGCTCATCACGTCCCAGGCGGACCTGCTGGGCATCGCGCACGCCGACTGGTATCCCGGCTTCCTGGACCGGATGGGCACCGCCAACCTGCAGGAATCCGGCAGCCGGCGGGTGCGCGATCTGTCCGCGCTGGCCGACGAGCTGGTCAGCAAGTACCGGGTGGGCGTCCCGCTGCTGCTGACCACCTCCAGCTGGCTGGTCCGCTCGCCGGTGACGGGGCTCACGCCGAGCCCACTGCGCATCGAGCGGCTGACCGGGGTCAGTGCCGGCTGAGCGCGCCCGGCCGGCAGGCCCGGTTTGCCGGTGGTCTCGGCCCGCACCGCGATCGACCGCGTGAGGGTTCGGGATGGCCGCGGGCGGCGCATCCGGTGATGGGTCCGAAAAGTCGCCACTCGATGCCCGGGTGTCGCGCGTTTGCGCAGGTCGCCCTGCGACCCGCCGCATCGAGTTGCGACTTCTTGGGCGGCGACATGAGGACCCGGGGTTGCTGCTGGGGCGCATCCGGGGGTGGCTGCGGGCGGCGCATCCGGGGGTGACTCCGGGCCGCATCCGGGGGTGGCTGTGGGCAGCGCGGCCGGGGCCGTTGGGTCCGAAAAGTCGCCACTCGATGCCCGGGTGTCGCGCGTTTGCGCAGGTCGCCGTCCGACCGGCCGCATCGAGTTGCGACTTCTTGGTACCGGCGAAGTTCGGCATCGTCACCGGGTCCGGCACGCGGGCACCAGGCGGCTCGGTCAGCCGCCCAGGAAGGCCAGCACCCCGGAGGCGATTCCCTGGGCGTAGCGCTGCTGGCCGGCCGCGGACGACATCAGCTCCGCCTCGGTGGCGTTGCGCATGTTGCCGCACTCGATCATCACCGTGGGGCGCAGCGACAGGTTGAGCCCGGCCAGATCCGAGCGGGTCCACAGGCCGTTCGAGCCGAGCGCGTTGCTCACTGGGAAACCGGCGCCGGAGAGCCCGTCCCGGATGGATGCCGCCAAACTCAGCGACCGCTCGGCCATGGCCTGCCCGGCCGGGGCGCGGGAGGCGGTCATCACGTAGAAGCCCTTGATGTCCGCCGATTCCCCGTCACCGTGGATGGAGATCACCGCGTCGGCGTGCGCATCGTTGCCGATCGCCGCGCGCTTGTCCACGCACGGGCCCACCCCGTCGTCCGAGTCCCGGGTCATCACCACGGTGATCCCCTTGGCCTGCAGCGCATCTCGCAGGGCGAGCGCCACCTGCCAGTTGAACCGATACTCCGGGTAGCCGGCGTTGGTCTCGGTGCCGGTGGTGTTGCAGTCCTTGTACTCGCCGAACCCGGCCGGCACCTGCTGGGTGATGATCTCCGGGTGCTGGGCGTTCGCGCCGTTGTGCCCGGGGTCGATGACCACCACCGTGCCGGTCGGCGACCCGGTGCCGCCGGCCGACTGCCGGGTCGAGGTGGTGGGCGGGGCGCTGGTGGCCGGTCGCTTGCTGGTGCTCGGCGGCGTCGACGTGCTGCGCTGGGTCGGGGTGACGGTGACGGTCTTGGTCACCACCGGCCGGGAGCGCGTGGTGGTGCTCGGTGCGCCGCCGGTGGCCGGCTTGGTGGTCGGCCCGGTCGTCGGCGGCCGGGCGGTGGGCTTGCCGGAAGACGTGGTCGGCGGGGTACTGCTGGTCGGTGACGGGGCCACCACGGTGATGGCGGTCTGCCGGGTCGAGGTCGTGACGTCGCTGGAGCGCGGCGTCGACCCCTGCCCGTCGCCGGCCGTTGCGGGCTGCTTCGAGCCCGTCGGGTTCGGGGTCGGCGTCGCCCCGGTGCTGCTGCAGCCGGCGGCCAGGGTGGCCGCGATGGCAGCCGCGATGATCAGGGGGCGCGCGCGCATGCGCAGTAGCCTGACACGCCCACCCCACGTGCGGGCGCCAGCACACGCGGGGCGAGCGGTGCGAGACCGCTATGCCGGACCGGTCAGTCCCCGGATGAACTCGGCGAAGCCGGGCACAGTGAACTCCAGTTCGCCGCGCGCCGGGGTGTCCACCAATCCCTTGTCGATCAGCCGGGCCCTGGTGACCGAGATCTGGTCGCTCGAGGTGCCCAGCTGCCGGGCCACGTCCGCCCGCCGCACCGGTCCGTCGCCGAGCGCGGCCATGGCGCGCATCAGCTCCTGCTCGCCCGCGGTGGCCTTGCGCCAGCGGGCCCGGAACAACGCGTCCAGGTCGTCCCGGATCGCCGCCTCCGCCAGCCCCAGGTGTGCCGCGGTCAGCCGGCCGCCGGGATCCGGCCGGCCCGCCGCGGTCCAGGTCGCGTCGCCCAGCAACTGCAGCGTGTACGGGTAGCCCTGGGCGTGCTGCACCGCGGCCTGCAGCGCGTCGTCGTCCCACTGCACCCCCATCGCCCGGGCGGGACCGGCCAGCGCGACCATCGCGGCGTCGTCGGTGAGCCGGTCCAGCGGCCGGTAGGCGAATCGCTCGGAGAAGGTGACCACCGACCCGATCACCTCCGGGGCGTTCGGCAGGCCGGCGGCGAACACCGCGGCCGGCACGTCGGCTCCCTCGCTCTGCAGGTGCTGCCAGGCGTAGCCCAGGGTGCGCAACCCGTGCTGGTCGGCCGCCTGGATCTCGTCGATGAAGATCACCAGCCCGCTGCGGTGCTCCTTGCGGGCCGCCTGCGCGGTCTCCCGGACCACCTCCTCGAACTGCCGCACCCCCTGGCCGGGAGAGTGCCGCCCGGCCGACCACTCGGCCTCCACCTGCGCCACGCCCGGAACCCCGACGGTGACCGTCAGCTTGTCGATCGCCGCGCGCAGCCGCTTGCGGGCGTCGGCCCGCCAGGTGTCGATCCGGCGGTGGATCTCCTGGCCGATCGCCGCGATCAGCCCGACGTCCTCGCCGGCGGTGACCCAGATGGTGAGCGCGCCACGGGCCTCCGCGTTGCGCTGTGCCTGCCGCAGCAGCGACGTCTTGCCCAGCCCGCGGGGGGCGACCTCCACCCGGATCCGGCCGACCAGGCGCTGCAGGTCCACCAGATAGGCCAGGCGCTCGTCGATCTGGGCCAGCGGGACGGCACGTCCGGGGACCTCCCGGGCGACCTCGCCGGGTGTGTAGGGGCTCGGTTGCATGCCCGTCACCGCCTGTACGGTTCGTTATGCCGAACGGAGTCCATAACGAATAGTATGCGGTCGGTCGCCGCGCATCGCGGTAGCTGCCGCCGCCGGGTGTGGCGCCGCGCGGCGCCCGGTGGTGTCGCTGGGGCGCACTACGCTGGAGGATCGGTGCGGCTGGATCGCCAGGCGGTCCGCGACGAAGGGATCGGCACATGCAGCCAGGCGGATTCGGCTCCGGTGGATTCGATTTGGGCCAGTTGATGGCCTCGGCGCAGAAGATGCAGTCCGACATGGCCAAGGCGCAGGCCTCGCTGGCCGACGCCCGGGTGACGGGCAGCGCCGGCGGCGGGTTGGTCCGGGCCGAGGTCAACGGGTCGGGCGAGCTGGTCTCGCTGGCCATCGACCCGTCGGTGGTCGACCCGGCCGACACCGAGACGCTCGCCGATCTGGTGGTGGCGGCGGTGCGCGACGGTGCCCGGGCGGCGGCCGAGTTGACCCGCGAGGCGATGAGCTCGGTGGCCGGCGATCTGATGGGCGGGATGGCATTGCCCGGCCTGGATCTGCCCGGGCTGGGTGGTGACGGGGATCTCGACGAGGACGACGACTTCGACGACGCCGACGAGGCCGACGAGGGCGAGCAGGACGATCAGCCCGTCACGACCGTCGATGCCGGTGGCGAAGACGAGGACCACGGCGACGCCCCGACGGGCGGCTGGTCCCCGGCGACGGAACGCTGAGTCGATCCGTGTACGAGGGTCCCGTCCAGGACGTCATCGACGAGTTCGGCAGGCTGCCGGGCATCGGGCCGAAGTCGGCGCAGCGCATCGCGTTTCACCTGCTGTCCGCCGACCGGGCGGACATCGAACGGCTGCGCGCCGCGCTGCTGCGGGTGGCCGAGGAGGTGCGGTTCTGCGATCGCTGCGGCAATGTCAGCGAGGCGGAGTTGTGCCGGATCTGCGCCGACACCCGGCGGGATGCCGGGGTCATCTGCGTGGTCGAGGAGCCCAAGGACGTCGCGGCGGTGGAGCGCACCCGGGAGTACCGGGGCGTGTATCACGTGCTGGGCGGGGCAATCTCGCCGATCGACGGGATCGGGCCGGACCAGTTGCGCATCGCCCCGTTGCTGCGGCGGATCGCCGAACCCGGTGTGCGTGAGGTGATCCTGGCGACCGACCCGAACCTGGAGGGCGAGGCGACCGCGACCTATCTGGTGCGGCTGCTGGCGTCCTTCCCCGACCTGTCGGTGACCAGGCTGGCCAGCGGTCTGCCGGTGGGCGGCGACCTGGAGTACGCCGACGAGGTCACCCTGGGCCGGGCGTTCATCGGGCGCCGCACCGTCGACGCCTGAGCGCGGCGCTGGCGTGCGCGACGGCGACCGGTCGGCCGGGGCTTCGGCGGCCGGCGCATCGGGGCCCGCGGCGGCCGGCCCGGTCGGGTGGGTGGACGGCATCCGGTCGGCCGCCCGGCTGGCGGTGACGGGGCCGCCGCGGCTGGGCGCGGTGCGGTTGGTGGCGGTCGACGGCCCCAGCGGATCCGGCAAGACGAGTCTGGCGGCGCCGTTGGCGACGGCGATCGCCGGGCTGCTGGGCGGTCGGGTGGTGCGCCCGGCGCGCCGCGTGGACGGTGCGCACCCGCCGGGCCCGTCACCGCTGCCGGGCCCGTCACCGCTGCCGGGCGTCACCCCGGTTACGGGTGGTGTCTCGGAGGACTCGTCACCGGCTCTCGGCGGACCCGTGGTGAGCATCGTGTCCACCGACCTGCTGGCCACCTGGGAGGAGCCGCTGGAGTGGTGGCCCGTGCTGGAGCGACACGTGCTGGAGCCGCTGGCCGCCGGACGTGAGGCGAGCCTGCCGGTGGTGCAGTGGGTCTCGGGTCATCCGCGGCCGGGCGGGACCGTGCTGGTGCCGCCGGTGGACGTGCTGGTGCTGGAGGGGGTGTCGTCCGGACGGCGGGCGGTGGCCGATCGGCTCACCGTGCTGGTCTGGGTGGAGGTGCCGGACCGGGCCGCTCGGCTGGAGCGGGCGGTCGGGCGGGACGGCGAGGCGATGCGGCCGTTCCTGGTGCGCTGGCAGGACGAGGAGGACGCGCACTTCGGAGCCGACCGCACCCGGGACCGTGCCGACGTCCGGGTCGCACCCCTCTAGACCCGCGAGGATCAACTTCCCCCGGCGAGGATCAACTTCACGATTTGCCGCCGGTTTTGTCCGGGTCGGCTCGAAGTTGATCCTCGCAAGGCCGCGGGCGCCTCCGCACACCCGCTGCCGGCGGCCGCCCGACAAAACGCCAGACTGGCGCAGATCCCCGATACCGCGGATACCGCCGGCCCCGTACCGTTGCCACCGCCACACCCGCTGCGTGCGGCACGGACCCACCCATCAGACGTACCTGGAGCCGCCCATGCGCCCGCGCCGACGCCCCTTGCTCGTCACGCTGGCGGTAGCGCTGGCGGTCGGGCTGGCGCAACTGTCCGCCCCGGTAGCGGCCGCAGGGTTGCCGTCCCGCACCGTCTCGCCGGCTCCGGCCGGGGCGACCGGTTCGCTGGACCCGCTGGTCCCGGACGCCGCCTCGCTGAGCGCGGTGGCGGCGCAGTTGCCGCCCGATCCGGTCGACGCCGCGGAGGCGCTGGTCGGCACCATCTTCGGCGCCGATGACGTGGCGGCCGTCGCCGCCACCGGCGAGCTGTTGCGCCGCGCGGGATTGCCCCTGGTCAGCGCCACCGGCCCGGTGGTGGCACTGCCGGACGGCCTGACCATCATCAGCGACCCGCTGTACGTGGAGCAGCTGCCGGCGCTGACCCGCTCGGTGCGGGACCACACCGAGTTCACCCCGGCGCAGCTGTCCGACACCCTGCAGTACATCGGCGTCACCACCACCGCGCTGCCCGCGCCGGTGGTCGTCGGCATGTTGGCCGCCTGGGGCAAGGACGGCGATGCCCCTGCGGAGTCCGCCTTCGCCGGGGCCGCGGTGCGCGCGCTGGCCAAGGCCCGCGGTGAGCTGCTGGTTCCCGCCGCGCTGGTGGACGACTCGACCCTGGCCACCCTCGCCAAGGACCCCGGATCACTGAGCCAGCAACAGCTCGCGCTGCTCGCCGCGCCCGGCCGGCTGTCCGGCCTTGACCCCGTGCAGTTCCTGCTGGCCGTCGCGCACGCCTCCGGCGAGGTGGTCGGCCGGGCCGCCGCCGCACCCGGACCTCCGGCCGCGCCGGGACTGCGCCGGCCGGGCGTCGCGGCCGCGGAGGACTGCCAGTCCATCAAGGCGACGCCCGAGGAGGGCCGCGCCGTCGGCAAGAAGATCCTCCGGGACGACATCAAGGCCGGCGCCGACGTGGTCAAGGAGGGCGCCGGCGACGCCTTCGACAAGGGCTTCGACGCCTACGACAAGGGCACGGACGTGGTGGCGACCACGATGCTGCTGTTGGGGGCCACCATCGACATGGTCGCCTCGCCCCCCGCCACCCACTTCCGGCACGAGAGCGGCGACCCCTCACGGGACGTGCTGTTCGTGGCCAACGCCGCGTTCTCCAGCCCGATCGCGGCGAAGCGGCTGGCGTGCTGGTCGCTGGCCGGCGTCGACGTGCCGCCGAACGGCCCGCTGAACGGCTTCCGGGTGCGTTGGGAGGTCTACGGCAGCCTCCCGGTGCTGCAGACCAAGCACTCCGACAGCGACAAGCTGCTGCACGGCGAGCTGACGAACCAGGGCGTCTCGACCCTGTGGATGTATCCGCGCACCGAGACGCATCCGCCGAAGTCCGGCGAGGCGCAACCGCAACAGACCGTCAGCGAGATCGTGGTCGCGTCGCTGGACAAGGACGACTTCCCGTTCAAGCTCACCGATCTGCTGGGCATGGCGAACCCGGAGTCGGCGGCACTCGGCAAGGCGTGGGACATCGCGGTCGCCTGGATGCAGAAGGTCGGGCTGCCCAGCAAGCGCATGCGGTACCCGGTCACCTTCCACACCAACAGCCCGTACGTGATCACCGCGCACACCACGATCAATGCGCTCGGGTTCGCCGACGTCACGCTGGACACCGACCTGTACTCCTGCGAGGGGCCCGGCGGCCCGTGGAAGGGCACCGTGACGCTGACCGGAAACGCGCAGGCCATCCTGATCTACGCCGGACAGCTGGTCGGTGCCGACACCAGCAAGACCTCCGGCTCGGTGTCGTTCCCGATGAACTTCACGCTGAACGAGAAGACCTCGCAGCCGCAACAGGTTCCGTTCGGCAAGGACCTCGCGCTGGTCATCGGCCTGTACCCCGACCAGGTCCAGGCCACCGAACACCCGCAGACCCTGAACGACACCTGGGACCGGCTGGGCAACCAGGCGATCGTCGGTGACGGATCCCTGCTGTCCGGCGGCATCGACCTGCGGACGGTGGCGGGGACGACCGCGGGCGGACTGATCCAGGGCGAGGAGTACCAGGTGGTCGGGGTCATGCGGGACGGCCGCTGCCCGGGCGCCTCCTACTGGGACGACCGGTTCGACAATGACTGAGGGCGGGATGACGCAGCACATCGGCGGATTATCGGTGCGGCAGCGGATCCGCGGCGCCGGGCTTCTGGGCATCGCCGCGGCGGTGGTGCTGGGACTGGCCGGGTGCACCAGCGGCGACGCCGACCGGCAGAGCACCGCTGCCAGCGGCACCACCCCGACGACCGCTCCGGCCTCCGGGCGCCCGGCCGGCACCACGGGCTCCGGCACAGCGGGCTCCGGCATGTCGGGCTCCGGGACCGCGGGCTCCGGCGCGGCGGGCTCCTCCACAGCGGGCTCCTCCGCCCAGGGCGGCCCGGCGGCCGGCGGAGCCGTCACCACCGTGATCGGCACCGCCACCACCGTCATCACCGCACCGACCGCCAACGATCCGTTGGGTGACGTGACCACGCACCAGCCGGATGCGGTGGAGTCCGCCGCTGCCACCGTGCTACCCGGCGTGTACGGCCTGAACAGCCTGGGCGCCACGGTGCACGGGTCCACCGTCGACCTGACGGCCCAGGGCGGCTGCCACTTCGTGCGGGACGTCATCGGTGCCGGGCAGTGGGCGCTCACCCCGGTGATCCAGCCCCACGACGACGTGCCCGTCTACCTGGGTGTGCTGTCCCGCGGCGACCGCAGCGCGTTGCTGTCGCTGAAGGAGTACGCGGGCCTGTGCACCGGCCGGATCTCCGCGGCGACCGCGCAGCAACTGTCCCTGTCGGGCACGATCTCCGCCGCCGGTCCGGCGCAGGCCGTGACCATCGCCTGTCTGGCGCAGGTCGACGAGGACCAGCCGCCCGCCCACGTCGTCGTGGTCTCCTACCGCACCGCCGACGCGGCGCTGGCGGCCATCGTGACCGTCCCGGACGCGGTGGGGACCCATCCGGTCGACCCGGACGACCAGGCCGGCCTGATCCGGTTCGACCCGCACCGGCCGGCGCTGGTGCAGGCGGCCACCATGGCCAAGGCGTTCTTCGACTACACCGCGATCACGCCGGATGCCATGCTGCCCGGCGTCGACGAGCACAACGCCTGGTTCCAGGGCGAGGGCGCATCGGTGACGGTGACCTCGTCCGACCCGCTGACCGGGATATTGAAGGCGCCACACCTGGTCCGCGAATCCGGCGGCGGGTCGGCGGCCTTCACCGCCGGCTTCAGCTGCTGATCAGGCCAGCAGCCGCTCGAACACCGCCGCCAGCAACTCGGGCTCCGGCTGCGGCAGCCCGGCGGTGGCGCCCAGGTACAGGCCGATGCCGACCAGTCGGATGGTCTCCGCCCGCACCGGGTCGGCCACGGCGGCGCGCATCGGCGCCTCCCAGGCGCGGAACGAGTCGGCCAGCAGCGCCAGCGCCTGCGGATCGGCATCCTCGCCGGTGCGCACCGCCGCGATCAGCGAGGTGAAGAACTCCGCCTCGTCCTCCGACTCCGGGGCCGCGTAGTCCAGGTAGGCGCGGGCGGCATCGCCGCGGGCGGCCCGGTCGGCCATCTCGGCGGCCACGGTGTCCCGCACCCGCTCCAGCAGCCCCAGGTACAGCGCCGCCTTGGACGGGAAGTGGTACAGCAGCCCGCCCTTGGAGATCCCGGCCCGGGACGCGACCGCCTCCAGGGTCACCTCGGAGGGGCCGCCGTGGGCGAGCAGGTCGCGGACGGCGGTCAGAATTCGTTCGCGGGTGTCGCCGGCCACGCCGTAGACTGTACCGGCCGGACGGTATAGCAGGGTGCCGCACGACTGGTCACCGGCCACCAGCGCGGCATGGTGGGAGTCTCGGTTCAGTGTTCGGCACGTACGTCAAGGTCCTCCGAGTCCCCGGAGCAGCGCGATTCTCCGCCGCCGGCTTCGTCGGCCGCATGCAGATGTCCATGGCCGGGCTGGGCGCGGTGCTGCTGCTGCAGCACGAGCGCGGCTCGTACGCCGTCGCCGGTGCGGTGTCGGCCATCTACGCGCTGTCCATGGCGGTGATCAGCCCGCAGGTCTCCCGGCTCATCGATTCCCTGGGCCAGCGCCGGATCGTGCGGATCCAGCTGGTGGTGCACCTGCCGGCGATGGCCGCGCTCATCCTGCTGGCCATGTCGCCGGCACCCGACTGGGCGCTGTTCCCGGTGGCCTTCCTCACCGGAGCCGCCCAGCCGAACGTCGGGCCGCTGGTGCGCGCCCGCTGGTCCACGCTGCTGACCGGCACCGGGTCGCTGCGCACCGCGTTCGCCTGGGAGTCGCTGCTGGACGAGGTCATCTTCATCGCCGGGCCGCCGTTCGCCACCGTGCTGGCGCTGCAGTTCTTCCCGAGCGCGGCCCTGGTGGTGGCGACCGTCCTATTGGCGATCGGCACGTACCTGTTGCTGGTGCAACAGCACACCGAGCCGGCCCCGTCCGGCACGCACGGGCGCCGCCAGCAGCGCTCGGCGATCTGGCTGCCCGGGGTGTTCGCGGTGGCCCTGGTGTACGTGCTGGTGGGCGGGATCTTCGGGGCGTGGGAGGTGACCACGGTCGCCTTCGCGCAGCAGCAGGGCGTTCCGGGCGCGGCCGGCGTGCTGCTGGCGGTGTACTCGCTGGGGTCGCTGTGCGGCGGCCTGGTGTTCGGCGCGTTGACCCTGCGGGCCTCGATCCTGCGCCAGTTCCTGTTCATGCTGGCGGTGATGGGCATCGTCACGCTGCCACTGCCCATGCTGGGCAACGTGTGGCTGCTGGGGGCCGGGGCGCTGGTCGCCGGCATCGCGGTGGCGCCGGTGCTGATCTCCGGGATGGCGCTGATCGAGCGGATCGTGCCCCTGGCGCGGCTGACCGAGTCCATGTCCTGGGTCAGCGCCGGGCTGGCGGTGGGGCTGGCGGTCGCGTCACCGTTGGCCGGGGTGATCGTCGATGCGCACGACGCCTCCACGGCGTACTGGATCACCTCGGGGTGTGCGGTGGGGGCGGCGGTGACGGCATTCCTCATGCTGGGCTCGCTGCGCCGGGCGAACGCCGCGGCCAGCGCCCGGATCGCGGCCGGTACCCAGGTGCCCGCCACGGCCTGACTGGAAGGGTCGGGGCCACTCGGCCCTATCGGTGCAGCCACTCCCGCAGGCGGTCCAGCGGCCAGGTGTTGACGATGCGGTCGGCCGGCACCTCGCACTCGGCCGCCCGGGCGGTGCCGTGGTATCGCCACTCGAGTTGGCCCGGGGCGTGCGCATCGGTGTTGATCGAGAACAGGCAGCCGGCCGCGACGGCCTGGGCCAGCAGTGCCTTCGGCGGGTCGAGCCGTTCGGGCCGGCTGTTGATCTCCACCGCCACGCCGTGCTCGGCGCAGGCGGCGAACACCGCCTCGGCGTCGAACCGGCTCGGCGGGCGGTTGCCCCGGGCGCCCACCAGCAGTCGTCCGGTGCAGTGCCCGAGCACATCGGTGTGCGGGTTGGCGATGGCGGCCAGCATCCGCCGGGTCATGGTGGCCGCATCGGCCCGCAGGTCCGAGTGCACCGACGCCACCACCACATCGAGCCGGCCCAGCAGCTCGGTGGTCTGGTCCAGGCCGCCGTCGGCCAGGATGTCGCACTCGATGCCGGTCAGCAGCCGGGTGCCGACGCCGGCAGCATTGATCGCCTCGATCACCGACAACTGCTCGGCCAGCCGCTCGGCGGACAACCCGCGGGCCACCGTCAGGCGGGGGGAATGGTCCGTGATCGCCAGGTACTCGTGGCCGAGATCGCTTGCGGCAGCAGCCATCTCTTCGACGGGGCTGCCGCCGTCGCTCCAGTCGGTGTGCGCGTGCAGGTCGCCGCGCAGGGCCCGCAGCAGCTCCGCTCCGGCGGCCGGCGGTCCCGGCGCCTCGGCCTGCAGCCGGGCCAGGTAGTCGGGGGTGCCGCCGGCCACCGCCTGCTCGATCACCGCGGCCGTGGTGTCCCCGATGCCCTTCAGCCGGGTGAGGCTGCGGGTGCGGGCCCGCTGCTGCACATCCGCCGGATCGAGGGCGGCGATGGTGGCGGCCGCGGTACGGAACGCCCGTACCCGGTACGTCGGCGCGCGGTCGGCCTCCAGCAGGTAGGCGATCCGCCGCAGCGCGGTGACCGGATCCATGCGCCCGATCGTAGGGCCGCCCCCGTTGCGTCCTGGAGATTGCGCGCTATTACGCGCAAACTGCAGGACGCAAAGGGAGCGGACGCTCAGGCGCGGGGCGTGCCGCGGCGCGGGATCCAGTAGCCCATGGCCGCCGCCGCCAGCACTCCGACGCCACCCATGGTCAGGATCCCGGCTCCCAGCGAGACGGCCGCGGTGATGCCGGCCAGCAGGAACGGCCCGGCGCCACTGCCGGTGTCGGACACCACCCGCCAGATGCCGAAGAACACCGGCCGCTGCCCGGGCGGTGCGATGTCGGCGCCGAGCGTCATCACCAGGCCGGCGCCCATGCCGTTGCCCAGCCCCATCAGCACCGCCACCAAGGTCAGCGTCAGCGCCGTCCCGGTCAGCGGCAGCAACAGATGTCCGGCGGCCAGCCCCAACATGGACGGCACCGCCACCCAGGCCCGTCCGCGCAGGTCCATCAACCGCCCGGCCGGATAGAACAGCAGCATGTCCACCGCACCGGACAGGCCGTAGATCAGCGAAATGGTCGCCGGGTCCAGCGCCACGTGCTCGCCCCACAGCGGCAGCACCACCTGCCGGGACGCCCGCACCACGCTGACCAGCAGCACCGCCATCCCGAGGGTCGCGACGATGCGCCGCTGGGCACGCAACACCTGCCGGTAGCCCTGCCGGTCCGGAAGCGGGGCCGCCGGGGTGCTCGTCACCGGCTCGACCACCATCATCAGCACGACCGTGGCCACCAGATCGGCCACCAGGCCGACCCCGTAGGCCCCGCCGGTGCCGAAGAAGTGGACCGCCCCGGCGCCCAGGAAGGGTCCGAGGAACAGCCCGATCCGCTGCACCCCGCCCAGCGTGGACATGGCGCGGGCGCGCATCCGGAACGGCACCAGTTCGGTGACGAAGGTCAGCCGGGCCAGCAGCCACACCGAGGTGCCCATCCCGCTGACCGCGATCGCGATGGCGAACACCGTCATGGACGACGCCAGCATGGCGACTCCCAGTGCCGCCGCACACAACAACCCGGCTCCGATCATCACCGGCCGTTCCCCGAACCGGGCGGTCAGCGCTCCGGCCGGCACGTCCGCCAGCACCTGCCCGAGGCCGGTCAATGCCACGATCAGGGCCGCCATCGCCGGTGAGGCGCCCAGACCCGTCGCGGTCAGCGGGATGACCGGGGTGATCGCGCCGATACTGATGGAGAACAGCGCCGGAGGCAGGAAGGCGGCGGCCGCGATCGACCGCAGCGTCACCGCCGGCTGCTCGTCCGTCATCGCCTCGCTCCCGTTCCGCGTGCGGGCTTCACGCTAGAGGGCGAGGGGACGAATTCTCACGCTGGGGCCCGCGGGTCCCAATATCTGGGAGTGCCGTCGATGGGGCACCGATCCGGGTCGAGGTGTCTTCGGTCGGCCGCGGCTCGGTCAGCGCGGCACCCGGCGGCGGCTGCGCCGCTGGCATCCCGGGCACCAGAACAGGTTCCGCCCGGACAGCTCGGCGGTGCGGATCACGGCGCCGCACACGTGGCAGTGCTGCCCGGTGCGCCGGTAGACGTACACCTCGCCGCCATGCCGGTCCACCCTGGGCGGCCGGCCCATCGCCGCCGGTTCGTGCTCCGGCCGCACGGTGTCGATCCGGCCCACCGCCAGCGCCCGGTGCATCAGGTCGACCAGGTCGTCCCAGATGCCGTCCCACTCGGAACGGCGGAGCAGCCGGCCCTCCATCATCGGGTCGATGCGATGCCGGTAGAGCACCTCGGCGCGGAAGATGTTGCCCACCCCGGCCGCCACCCGCTGGTCCATCAACAACGCGCCGATCGGCATCCGGGACCGTCGGATCCGCTCCCAGCCGACGTCCGGGTCCGCGTCGTCCCGCAGCGGGTCGGGGCCCAGCCGGGCCAGCAGTTCCGTCACCTCGTCCGGCCGGAGCAACTCGCAGGCCGCCGGGCCGCGCAGATCCGCGTAGCTGTGCGGGCCCACCAGCCGCCACCGGATGGCCCCGACCGGGGCCGGCGGCGCACCGGCCCCGAACTGCAGCTTGCCGGCCAGCCCGAGGTGCACGTGCACCCGCTGGTCGATGCCGTCGAAGGCCACGAACAGGTGCTTGCCGTAGGCCTCGCCGTGGTCCAGCACCCGACCGGTGATACGGGCCGCCTCGTCGGCGAACCGCCCCTGCGGGCTGAGAGAACTCGTGACCTGCCCGCCGAAGTCCTCGGTGATGGTGTCGGCCAGTCGGTGGGTGACGTGGCCTTCGGGCATGACCGGAGTGTGCCATCCCCGGATTCCGAAGCGGCGCGGGGCCGGTGGCAGTGCGCAGACGGGCGCGATGTCGGTGCGGCAACGGTTCCGCGCGAACGCCGGCTCAGGACGTGCCGCCGGCGGCGGACGATCCGGAGTGCGGCGCGGTCGACGGGGCGACGGACGAGAAGTCCGGCCCGGTACCTGCCGTCACGGGCGGGCTGCCGGTGGACCCGGCGAGCGGTCCGTCGGTGTGGCTGCCGGAGGCGGGATCCCACAAGCGGTTCTGCAGCAAGCGGGCGTCGTCGCCCATGGCGATCACCGAGACCTGGGTGGCGTCGCTGGGAATCCGGACGGCGAAACCGTGCCAGCCGTCGCCCAGGTCGGACCACACCGTGGTGGTCGCCTCCGGCAGCGACCACGGCGTGCCCGTGCCGGAATCGATGATCCAGTTCGGACCGGCGTGGAACCCCGGGTCGATATCGCCGGGATCGACCGGTTGCACGGCACCGATCTGCACCTGCAGGACGTTCGGCCCGACGGCGCCCCACAGGTAGTGGCCCCCCGTGCCGTCGCCGGTCAGGGTGAGGTAGCCCAGCGGTGTGCCGTCGGAGGTGTGCCGGCCGGCGTCGGATCTGGTGCCGTCCGGGCCGGTGACGATGCCGTGCAGCGCTGCTGCCGGGGGCGTGCCGCTTTCGAACGACATGGTCACGGTGCCCGGTGAGACCTGCTGCGACGGGGTCGATGTGCGTGGTGCCGTGATGGTCGGAGACGTCGATGCGCCCGCCGACGGCGGGCGAACCGAATCGGCCGGTGACGGGCGGTCCGGTGGGGTTTCGACCCCGACCCCGTCGGCGGCGCCCACCCCGCCCGGCGCGGTGGCGATGGTCACCGGCACCCCCGATGCCCCACCGGACCCGTCGGGACCCGCCGCCGTCGGCTGACGGATGGTGCCGAACCTGCCGGTGACGATTGCCGCCGTGGCGACCGCGATCACGGTGACCGCCGCCGCGGCGATCAGCGGAACGCGCCAGCGGACCGAACGCCGGGCGTTCGAGCCGCCGGTGGACCGGGTGTGACGTCCGGCGGAGGTCCTGGCTTGGAACCGGTCCCAGGCGTCCGCGGACGGATCCGCCCGGTCCGCCTCGTGGTGCAGCGCGCCGGCCAGCCGCCGGCCCAGCTCCTCGTCGTCCATCACGCGCCTCCGCGATCGGCCAGTGCCGCCCGAAGCGCGGAGAGCCCGCGCGACACATGAGATTTCGCGGTCCCGGTGGACGTGCCCATGGCGTCCGCGATCTGGCGCTCGGACAGGTCCAGCCAGAATCGCAGCACCAGCGCCTCGCGGTGCCGGGGCGACAGGTCCCGCAGCGCGGCGAGTATCGTCGCGTCGCCCAGGCTGTCCAGCGCCGCGGTCTCGGCGCTGACGACCACATCCGCGCGCTCGGCCGGTGGGGTCCGGCGGCGCACGACCGCACGATGTTCGGCGCGGGACCGCACCACGTTGATCACCGTGGTGCGGAGGTAGCCGCCCGCACTCGTCCGGTCCCGCAGCCGCCCCCACCGGGCGTGCAACCGGACGAACGCCTCCTGCACCACGTCCTCCGGGTCGTCCGCGCCCAGCAGGTGCGCCAGCCGGAACATGGTCGGAAATTCGCGGCGGAACAGCATTCCGAAGTCGTCGGTGCCGCCACTTGAGCCGGCAGTGGCGGAATCGGCGGGGCGATCCGGACGTGCCTCAGCCACGGTCGGCCGCGTCACCGATGGTTCGTCCACCGGCGGACGGTCCGTCACCGGCGGGTCGTCCGTCACCACACTCCCTCCGCGATCCGTCACAACCCTCCCACCGCCGGCGCCCGGAAAAGGTTGAGCGCACGCCAGGAATTCGTCACGCGACCTCCGAAGACCGGGATCGGGACGGGTGCCCGTAGGGGTCGCGGCGGCCCGGAGTTACCCTCCGGCGGTGACGGTCGAACGGATGGCGGAGCGGATCCGCACCCAGGCGCGGGCCTGCCAGGCGCTCGGGTCCCCGTTCTACGCCGTGCTGCTGCAACTGGTGGCCGACGACGTGCTGGCCGACGGGCCGGCGGCCGCGGTACTGGCCGGCCACGAGGACGACCCCGGGCCGTCCGCTCTCGCCCTGCGCATGATGGGCACCGTGCACCGGCTGGTGCTGTCCGGCGAGGCGCCGGACCTGGCGGCGCACTACCCCAGCGCCGGCGGCGACGGCGATCCGCGGGCGGCCTGGTCGATCCTGCGTGGCCTGCTGCGCAGCGAGCCGTTGCGCATCGCCGCGGGGCTGGTGGACGCGCCGCAGACCAACGAGGTCGGCCGGGCGGCCGTGCTGCTCGGCGCCCTCGCCCGGGTGCTGGAGCCGGAACCGATGCCGGTCCGGCTGTGGGAGATCGGCTGCTCCGGCGGGCTGAACCTGCGTGCCGACCGGTTTCGCTACCGCTCGGCCGACGGCGGCGTCTGGGGACCGATGTCACCGGTCGAACTGGACCCCGCCTGGACCAACCGGCCGACGCCGGCCCGGGTGTCGGTGCGGGTGGTGGAACGCGTCGGCGGTGACCTGGCACCCGTCGATCCGGCCACCGACGAGGGCGCGATCCGGCTGGCCTCGTACGTCTGGCCCGATCAGGCCGAGCGGATGCGCCGGCTGCGCGGGGCGATCCTGGTCGCGCGCGAACACCCGGCCACCCTGGTGCGGGCAAGCGCCGCCGCGTTCCTGGACGACCTCAAGCCCGCGGACGGGGCGCTGACCGTGCTCTGGCATTCGGTGATGTGGCAGTACCTGCCGGCGGACGAGCAGCGGCGGGTGCGGGCCGCGATCGACCGGATCGGCTCCGAGGCAACGGATTCCGCGCCGTTCGCGCACATCGCGTTCGAGCCCCGCCGGCTGACCCCGGCCGGCCGGTACCGCTTTCTCGCGGCGGTGCGGACCTGGCCGGGAGGCGCCGAGCGGATCGTCGGGGAGGCGCCCGCGCACGGCATCCCGGTCACCTGGGGCGAGCCCGCCCCGGATGAGCCCCGGGCGGACGGCCCGTCGCGCCAGGAGTGACGCGGGCGCCTCGGCATCGACACCTTCGTCAGCCCTGGTAGGAGCCCGGCATCCAGGCCCGGGTGGTCACGCCCAGGGCGTTCCAGGCATTGATGGTGACGATCAGGCTGAGCAGCGCCGCGATCTCGTCGGCGCTGAACTGCGCGGAGACCGCTGCGAAATCCGCTGCCGGGACGTGCGTCTGGGCCAGCAGCGTGACCGATTCGGTGAAGGCCAGCGCGGCCCGCTCGCGGGCGGAGAAGAACGGAGTCTCGCGCCACACCGGCAGGGCGTAGATCCGCTGCTCGGTCTCGCCCACCGCGCGGGCGTCCTTGCTGTGCATGTCCACGCAGTAGGCGCAGCCGTTGAGCTGCGAGGCGCGGATGCGGATCAGCTCGCGCAGCTTCGGGTCGATGCCGGCCCGGTCCAACTCCTTGGTGGCGGCGGCATCGAGGTTGTTCATGGCCCGGGAGAACGACGCGGCACCCGCGTCGATGTCGAGCCGGACGGCGGTCGGGTCCTCCCGGAGACTGCCGGTGGAGGACGCGGGGACGGTGACGGTGGACGCCTCGTCGGGCGTGATCGTGGTGGTCATGTCATGACAGTACGAAGCGAATGGCTCTCCAGTAAGGTCCACTTCGATGGAGAAAACATGGGCCACTTCGTCGGCAGCGGGCCTCGACCTGCATCTGGACCGCGCGGGCACCCGGGTGCGTGCGGACCTGGAGCGCGCCCTGCGCGAGGCCGTCGGCACCGGCCGGCTCGCTGCCGGATCCCGGCTGCCGTCCTCGCGCGCCCTGGCCGCCGACCTGGGCATCGCCCGCAACACGGTCGCGGAGGCCTATGCCCAGCTGGTCGCCGAGGGCTGGCTGACCGCCCGTCAGGGTTCCGGGACCCGGGTCCGGGAGCGACCGTCCGGGGGCGGACAGGCGCCGGGCGGGCGGGCGTCGTCGGCCGGTGCCGGACTTCCGGCGAGGGCCGGCGCAGCACCGGCGGCCGATCGCGCACCGCAGGTCGATTCCCGCTTCGACCTGCGGGCCGGCGTTCCGGACCTGGCGGCCTTCCCGCGACCGCAGTGGCTGGCCGCCGCGCGCAAGGCGACCGCCGCCGCACCGCACCGGCTGCTGGGCTACGGCGACCCGAGGGGGTGCGCCGAACTGCGGGACGCGCTGGCGGGCTACCTGGCCCGCAGCCGGGATGTGCGCACCTCGCCGGAACAGGTGATCGTCTGCGCCGGGTTCACCCACGCGTTGACCGCCCTGACCCAGATCCTGATCGGCGACGGATCCACCGCGGTGGCGGTGGAGGGATACGGCCATGCCGAGCACCGGGCGGTGATCGAGCGGGCGGGGCTGACCGCGGAGCCGCTGCCGCTGGATGAGCGCGGCGCCCGGGTGGACGCGCTGACCGGATCGCCGGCCCGGGGCGTGCTGCTCACGCCGGCGCACCAGTTCCCGACCGGGGTGCCGCTGGCCGCCGACCGGCGGTCCGCGGTGGTGCGCTGGGCGGCGGAGACCGGCGCGACGGTGATCGAGGACGACTACGACGGCGAATTCCGCTACGACCGGCAGCCGCTGGGAGCGCTGCAGGCCCTGGGCCCCGACACCGTGGTGTACGCCGGCACTGCGAGCAAGAGCCTGGCGCCCGGACTGCGGCTGGGCTGGCTGGCCGTGCCGAACCGGCTGCTGGAGCGGCTGTTGGCCGTACCGGCGCTGGCCGATCAGCGCGTCGATGTGCTGCACCAGCTGACCCTCGCCGAGTTCCTGACCTCGGGTCGCTACGACCGGCAGGTCCGATCCCGGCGGATCGCCTATCGACGGCGTCGCGACGTGCTGGTGGCGATGCTGCACCGGGAGGCTCCCGCGGTGACGGTATCCGGGATCTCCGCCGGGCTGCACGCACTGGTCCGGCTGCCCCCCGGGGTGGACGAGCGAACCGTGGTGCAGGCGGCCGGCCGGGTCGGCGTGGCGGTGGATGGCCTGGCGACGTTCGCCGCGGGCGCGACCGGCGTTGCCGGCGGTGCGGGCAGTTCGGGCGCGGCCGGCCGTGCCGGAGATCTCGGAGCGGCACTGGTGGTGGGTTATGCCCGGCCCTCCGACCACGCGTTCACCGCCGCGATCGCGCGGTTGTGCGCGGTACTGCGCCGGGCTCTCGGCTCCGGATGACCGCCTCCTGGGGGCCGGATTGCGGCAGTTCCAGTCGCGGCATCCGCAGGTGCCGCGCACTCCCGACAGTGCCGCGACATTTTCTGGCCGGGATGTCGAAGTGGCCCGCGGCCGTTCGACGCACGGGGTAGGGAGCCGGAGGGCCCGGCACCCACGACCCGACCCGGGTCGACGACGAAAGGAGCCGACCATGCGGTTCTTCTGCTACACCCTCGGTGACGAGTCCATTCCGGTGCCGCCGCCCACGCCGGAGCTGTACCAGCAGATGGACGAGTTCGTCGCCGAGGCGAACCGGGAGGGGTGGCTGGTGGCCACCGGTGGCATGGCACCCACCGCCCTGGGCGCCAAGGTCGAGCTGGCGGACGGGAAGTTCACCGTCACCGACGGCCCGTTCGCCGAGGCCAAGGAGCTGATCGGCGGCTGGGCGCTGATCGACGTGCGCTCCAAGGAGGAGGCGATCGAGGTGACCAAGCGGTTCCTGTCGATCGTCGGAGCCGGGGAGTCCCGGGTCCGGCAGGTCTTCGGCCCGGACGACGGCCCGGGCCCCGCCTAGATTCCGCGAGGATCAACTTCCTCCCGCGAGGATCAACTTCCACCAAACCGGTCCGAATCGTCCGGCTCGGCGTGAAGTTGATCCTCGCGGAAGGGTGACGGGGCTTGCGACCACTCGACGGTGGGTGGTCTGATCGGCGGTCGTGACCTCCCACCAGCAGCCCGCCGGGAGCGAGCCACCCGTCGGTGACGGGAAGACAGCGGCGGAGTCGTCGGTTGGTGACGGGATCACCGCGGCGGAGTCGTCGGCCGGTGACGGGATCACCACGGGAGAGTCGTCGGCCGGTGACGGAAAACCGGCGGCGGACCGGATCCACCGGACGATCGAGGCGGTCTTCCGGCTGGAGTCCGCCCGGCTGATCGGCGGCCTGGCCCGCCTGGTGCGCGACGTCGGCCTGGCCGAGGAGATCGCCCAGGACGCGTTGGTCGCCGCGCTCGAGCAATGGCCTGCGGACGGGGTGCCGAACAACCCGGGCGCCTGGCTGATGTCCGTCGGCCGGCGGCGGGCCATCGACCTGATCCGGCGCAGCCGCAGCTACGACTCCAAACTCGCCGAGATCGGCCGCGAACTGCAGATCGACGGCGAGGGATTCGAGCACGACATCGACGCCTTGCTGGACGACAACATCGGAGACGACCGGCTACGGCTGATCTTCGTGGCCTGTCACCCGGTGCTGTCCGTGCCGGCCCGGGTTGCGATGACCCTGCGGTTGCTCGGCGGGCTCACCACGGCCGAGATCGCCCGCGCCTATCTGGTTCCGGAAGCGACCGTGGCGCAACGGATCTCCCGCGCCAAGAAGGCGCTGTCGGCCGCACAGGTGCCGTTCGAGGTGCCCACCGGCGACGACTTCGCCGCCCGGCTGCCGTCGGTGTTGGAAGCGGTCTACCTCATCTTCAACGAGGGTTACACCGCCACCTCGGGGGACGACTGGACCCGGCCCGACCTGTGCCTGGAGGCGGTGCGTCTGGCCCGCATATTGCAGGGGCTGGTGCCGGACGAACCCGAGGTGCACGCGCTGGCGGCCCTGCTGGAGCTGCAGTCCTCCCGGCTGGCCGCACGGGTCGGGGCGTATGGCCGCCCGGTGCTGCTGCTGGACCAGAACCGCGGGCGGTGGGACCCGCTGCTCATCCGCCGGGGCATGGCCGCGCTGGACCGGGTGCACCGGCTGCACGGCGAGTACGGCTACTACGCCCTGCAGGCCGCCGTCGCGGCCTGCCACGCGCGGGCCACCAGGGCCGAGGACACCGACTGGCCGCGGATCGCCGAGCTGTACGAGATGCTCGTCACCGTCGCCCCGTCACCGATCGTGGAACTCAACCGGGCGGTGGCGGTCGCCATGGCGCACGGGCCGCTGGCCGGCCTGCAGCTGTTGGATCGACTGCGCGACGAGCCGGCACTGCGCGGCTATCACCTGTTGCCCAGCGTTCGCGGCGATCTGCTGGTCAGGATGGGCCGGTCCGAGGAGGCCCGCGCGGAGTTCGCCAGGGCGGCGGCGATGACGGGGAATGCGGCCGAGCGCGAGTTGCTGCTGGAGCGCGCCCGCACCGGCACGTGATGGCGGCCGGGACGGTGACCGGCCGGTCCTATCCGGGTGCCCGCGACGGCCTCAGCGCAGGGTGGCCGCGGTCGGGCAGGGCACCGCGAACGCCGCGCCGATGCCCACCCGGTTCAGGTGACGGGCGACCGTGGCCCATGCCCGGTGAATGGGAATCTCGTGGTAGTCGATGGCGTTCTCGGCGCAGAATGCCTGCACGATCGGTCGGGCCCGGCGCAGGTTCGGGCGCGGCATGGCCGGGAACAGGTGGTGCTCGATCTGGTAGTTCAGCCCGCCCATGGCCAGGCTGGCCGCTCGCCCGCCGGACACGTTGCGCGACATCAGCACCTGGCGCCGGAAGAAGTCGATCTTGCTCTCCCTGGGCACCGTCGGCATCCCGATGTGGCTCGCCGAGAACGCCGAGCCCAGGTACAGCCCGGTCGCGGCCAGTTGTACGGCCAGGAAGGTGGCGGCGATCCCCGGTGGCAGGAAGACGAACAGCACCGCCGGGTACGCACCCAGCCGCAGGGCCAGCAGTACGCCCTCCAGCCAGCGGTGCTTCATGTCCCGGCGGGTCAGCACCGCGTGCACGCTCTGCGCGTGCAGGTGCAGCGCCTCCACGATGAGCAGCGGGAAGAACCACCAGCCCTGGCGGCGGTGCATGAACGTCGCGATGCGCCCCCGGGGTGAGGTCTCTGCCGGATAGAAGTGGACGAGGGACGGAGCGATGTCCGGGTCCTTGTCGATCTGGTTCGGCGCCTGGTGGTGACGGGAATGTTTGCTGTTCCACCATCCCAGGCTGATGCCGCCCAACCCGGTGCCGAGCAGCAGCGCGGTCCACTCGTTCGCCCGGCCGGACCGGAAGATCTGCCGGTGTGCCGCGTCGTGGCTCAGGAACAGCAATTGGGTCAGCACCACCGCCAGGCCGACGGCGATGGCCACCTGCGCCCAGTGCGCGCCCAGGAAGGCGAATCCGACCCACACGCCCGCGAGGGCCAACAGCAGCGCGCTGATCTTGCTGGCGTAGAAGCCGTATCGGGGGCGCATCAGGCCGCCAGCCTGCACCCGCTTGAGCACGGCGGAGTAGTCGCTGGCGGTGCGGTGGACCGGGCGTTCCCGCTGGCCGAGGGTAGCAGTCATCCGCAGATCGAGTCCTTGTCGAGCAGAAGGAAGCCCACAGGCGCGTCCAGCGCCGGGCCGAGCACAGATCCCGGCGGTCGCTATCGATCGGCGTATCCAGGTTCCTGCTGCCAGTATGCACGCCGGACGAGCCGCCCGCCGGGTTCGCGCGGTGCAGGCGGCTGCCGCGGTCGTGCTATCCGCGCGCCGGTGTGCCATACTGGACGGAAGTTGGATCAACAGGTTCGTGATTTTCCATGTCCACTCTGCCCGCCGCACCGCCTCGGCCGTGCGCATGCGGTGCCGATGGGGCCGAAGAGCTCGCAATCGACGGCCAACGGCACAGTTCGGGGCCGACCGGTCCTGAGACCATCGCACGGCAAGGAAAGTCACATGGCACAGGGAACCGTCAAGTGGTTCAACGGCGAGAAGGGCTTCGGCTTCATCGCTCCCGACGACGGCGGCGCTGACGTCTTCGTCCACTACTCCGAGATCCAGTCGAGCGGCTACCGCTCGCTGGACGAGGGCCAGAAGGTGACCTACACGGTCGCCCAGGGCGCCAAGGGCCCGCAGGCCACCGGCGTCACGCCGGCCTGACCCCTATCGGTCCGGCCCCCGCGCCGGCCCGAACCCGCCCAGGGCGGGTGCATCACCTCACCGATCCCGGCTCCGGCGGTCCTTCGCGACCGCCGGGCCGGGATTCGGCGTTATCGGCGCCCCACCGCCGGATCGGCGTCCATGGCGGCCGCGGCGTTCACCACCGCGGCGCGGTTCACCGCCGACACGACGGCCTTGAGCGAGGCCACCAGGATGGACGAGTCGATGCCCACCCCCCAGACGACCGACCCGTCGATCACGCACTCCAGATAGGCGGCGGCCCGGGCGTCGCCCCCGGCGGACAGCGCGTGCTCCACGTAGTCCAGCACCCGGACGTCCACGCCGGCCCCAGACAGCGCGTCGCAGAACGCCGCGACCGGGCCGTTCCCGGATCCCGTCACCGTCTGTTCGGTGCCGTCCACCAGCACCTGCGCCACGATCTGATCGTTGGTGCCGTCCGGCTCCTCCGGGGTCTGCATGCGTGAGCGGACCAGGGACAGCGGCGATCGGCGGTCCAGGTACTCCTCGGCGAAGTAGCTCCACATCGCGGCCGGTGAGACCTCGCCGCCCTCGGAATCCGTGTGCTGCTGAACGACTTTGGAGAACTCGATCTGCAGCCGGCGGGGCAGGTCGAGTCCGTGTTCGGTCTTCATCATGTACGCGACGCCGCCCTTGCCGGACTGCGAGTTGACCCGGATCACCGCCTCGTAGGTGCGGCCGACGTCCTTCGGGTCGATCGGCAGATACGGTACCTGCCAGGTGAACTCGTCCACCGGCACGCCCGCCGCGGCGGCGTCGGCCCTGAGGTGGGTGAACCCCTTGTTGATCGCGTCCTGGTGCGAGCCGGAGAATGCGGTGTAGACCAGGTCGCCGCCGTACGGATGCCGCTCCGGAACATCCAGCTGGTTGCAGTACTCCACGGTGCGCCGGATCTCGTCGATGTCGGAGAAGTCGATCTGCGGGTCGATGCCCTGGCTGAACAGGTTGAGCCCCAGCGTGACGATGCACACGTTGCCGGTCCGCTCGCCGTTGCCGAACAGGCAGCCCTCGATCCGGTCGGCGCCGGCCATGTACCCCAGTTCCGCTGCCGCGACGGCGGTTCCGCGGTCGTTGTGCGGATGCAGGGACAGGATGATGGCGTCCCGCCGCTCCAGGTTCCGGTGCATCCACTCGATGGAGTCGGCGTACACGTTGGGCGTGGCCATCTCGACGGTGGCCGGCAGGTTGACGATCATCGGGTTGTCCTTCGAGGGGCCCCAGACGGCCGACACCGCATTGCAGACCTCGACCGCGTACTCCAGTTCCGTGCCGGTGTAGGACTCCGGGGAATACTCGAACCGCCAGTCGGTCTCGGGGTACTTCTCCGCCCAGCGGGCGACCTCCTCGGCTCCGTCGGTGGCGATCCGGGTGATCCCGGCGCGGTCCAGGCCGAACACCACCCGGCGCTGCAGCGTGGAGGTGGAGTTGTACAGGTGCACCACGGCCGAGTGCGCGCCCTCCACCGCCTCGTAGGTGCGGGCGATCAGCTCCGGCCGGGCCTGGGTGAGCACCTGGATGCGGACGTCCTCCGGAACGGCGTCCTGCTCGATGATCTCGCGCACGAAGTCGAAGTCGGTTTGCGAAGCGGCGGGGAAGCCGACCTCGATCTCCTTGTAGCCCATGCGGACCAGCAGGTCGAACATGCGCCGCTTGCGGGCCGGCGTCATCGGATCGATCAGCGCCTGGTTGCCGTCACGCAGGTCCACCGCGCACCAGAGCGGGGACTTGGTGATGACCCGGGACGGCCAGGTCCGGTCGGGAAGGTCGATGGGAGTGAACGGGGTGTACCGGTGCACCGGCATGGAACTGGGTCGCTGCCGGTTCCAGGCGGGCTGATGCTCGGGAATGTCACCGGCCGGCTGGCGGATGCGGGAGGCGGGCGGAGTGCTCATGGTGGTGGTCCTTCGGGCGTCGGGGCCCGCCCTCTCCCGGTTAGGGTCGTGAGTCCCAGGCTGCGCTATGGCGCTGTGTGGCACTCACGACTGCGGGGGAGAACGGGACGGAAGGGGGGACGACCGGCACGACAAGGCCCCGCGACGGAGAGGCCGGTCCTACCAGGCCCCGTCGCGGCGGCTAAGGAGCAGGCCCGTGACGGACACTGCGACGTGCACCACGTGTGGCACTGTACTCCCGCCTCGTGCCATGCCCAACAGGGATCCCGTCGGCCGTCGCAATGGCCGATTCCGGCGAACGGCGCCGGACCGGGTTCCGGGGAACGGTCTGGGCCGATTCCGGCGAACGCCCGCGAAGCGTGGCACCCGGCCCCTACCATCGTCGGGATCGAGGAGGGCTGCATCGTGGCGGGGTGGGTGGCGCGGCAACGCGCGCAGGTGGTCGTCGGGGCGCTGGTGCTGGCGGTGACGGTCGTGGCGGGGTGCACCGGCACCGGCGGCGGCGCGGCCGGCAGCCCCTCGATGGCCGCGACCGGGACCGCCACGTCGTCCGCCGCTGCCCCGTCCGTGACGGGGTCGTCTGCCGCTGTCCACACGGTGACGGGGTCGTCCGGGACCAGTCCCGCCGGCACCGGTTCGGCCGCCACAAGCTCCACCGCCACCGGCTCCACCGCCGTGGGGTCGCCGACGGCGCCGGATGATGCCGCCGGGCTCCCGCCCACCCTGGCCGAGGCGCTGCGCACCATCCCGGCCGACGTGACGTCCGTCTGGTTCACCGACGACGCCGCCATGAAGCGGCGTTGGGGTGCCACGGATGTCACGTCACAGACGGATCCCGACTCGCCGGAGTTCGACGAGTACTTGGACCACGCCCGGAACGCCGCCGGCAACAACCTGATGGCCTATGCGGTGGTGATGGCGAAGGACTGGGGCTGGGGCGGCCTGGACGTGCAGTGGATGATCGCGCCGATGGGGCAGAGCGGGCCGCCGGTCGCGGTCTACCGGATGCGGCCCGATCTGGACATGGCGGCCGTGGTGGACAGCTTCCAGAAGAACGGGTTCACCCGCTCCGGCCCGGACGACCGGCCCACCTTCCACGCCGACCTGGGGAACATCACCGGAGCGCCCCCGTTCTTCGATGTCGTCGTGCTGCCGGAGCAGCATCTGCTGGTCACCGGCGCGATGTCCGACCGAGTGCTCGCGACGATCGACGACCCGTCCGCGTCGCTGGTGGACAACCCCACGCTGAACCGGCTGATGGCGGGGGTGCCGGCGCCGGAATTCGCCTGGATCACCCTCGGCGGCGACGCCTGCCTGTCGCCGGTGGGCGTGCTCGGCCCGCAGGGCGGACCGGCCCAGGCAAGCAGGGCGATCTCCGGGATGCTGGACGCCCTGGCCGGAACCCATCCACTGGACGGCGCCGCGGCGGTGACGATCGACGACAGCGCGGCGGTCGTCACCACCGACTTCGCCGACCCGGCCGACGCGGAGGCGGACGCGAAGATTCGGCTCCCGATGCTGACCGACGGCACGTCGATGGTCACCCAGCGGCCCTACACCGAGTTGTTCTCGGTGCAGGACACGGATGTCCAGGGCAGGGTGCTGCGGTACGACCTGACCATGACCAGGCGGGCCGTCGACCTGCCGAACATGATCCAGCGGCGGGACACCCCCTGGGCGTACTGCGCGTAACGCGGCCGGTCAGTGCGCGGGCTGGTCGGCGAGCGCGGCGAGCGGCGCGGCCGATGCGGTCGGCAGGTATCCGACGACGCCGTGACCCGTCGCGACCACCCGGCGGCAACCGTCGAACTCGATCAATAGCAGCGGCATCAGGGCCCGCTGCTCGCCATCCGGGCCGGGCAACCGCTGCACCATCAGCCAACCGGTCGCCGGTGAACGTTCGACGGTGGCCGGTGACGGGCATCCCCGCGGTGCGGTCGCATCCAAGTGCCGTAGCGCGTCGGCCACCGCATCGCTCGGCACCCGGCCGGTGGCGGTCAGCGTGCCCAAGGCCGGTTCCTGCTGTGGCGCGTAGCGGCAGACCCCCACCCGCCCGATGGATGACAGGACACCATCGACGGCATCAGCGGACGGTGCCGCCGCCGGACTCTGCGGCCCGCCTGCGGCGTCCAGCCACACCGCCGGCGACTTCGCCTCGGCCCCGCATCCGCTGGTCACTTGCTGCTCGGAGGCCACCTGGGACACCGGGATGCTGGTGCGCACCGGGCCGGTGGCGGAGCCGACGGCGGACAGGGCGGCATCTGTGGAGTGACAACCGTTGCCGGGAAGACCCGGGCGCACTCGGCTGCCGTCGGCCAAGGTCAGCACGAAGTCCGGCACCAGGACCGCCATCGCATCACAGGCCCCGCTGACGGTCTCCAGGTCCGGGCCGGTGAGCGCCTCCACCAGTGCGGGGATGCGGCCGGCCGGCAGGTCGATGACCTGGCGGTACAGCCACCGCCCATCACCGGGCTTGTCGGCGTAGTCCGACCTGCAGACCACGGCCGCCGTCACGGTCGCCGTCGGATCGAGCAGCCGCAGGTCCTCCGGTGCCACCGGTGGGACTCCGTCACACTCGCCGGCCTGCTGCTGGTCCTGCGGCTGGTAGTCACCCTGGGGCAGCAGCCCGGGAATCGACTGCTTCGGCGACGAACGGTGCGTGGTGGTGATCGGCGGCGAATCGGGCCTGGACGGTTCGGGCGAGAAGCCGGGCGTCGATCGATCCGGCGCGGAACCCGGTGACGCGGCGAACCAGCCCCGGCCGCCGACGGCGAAGATCACCGCCAGCACCACCACGACCACCGCGCCCACCCCCGCGGCCACCGGCCAGCTGGGGGACCGGCGCGCCCGCACCGCGGCGCCGCGGCTGTCGGCGGGGGTCTGCTCGGGATGATCCGTCACCGCAACCTCCTCCGCCCGGGATGATCCGGACAGCTGCTGGACGGCCGCGTCCCGGGTGAGCGTTGCACCGCGGCAGGTCCGGGGCGGGGCATCGATGCCGAATCGTGACCGTCCGCGCCGGCCGGACCTCGGTCGGCGACCGGACGAGCGATGCGTGCGGCGATGCCAGGGGAGTCGATCACGGCAGCGGGATCGTCGGATGGGTCCGGTGGCCAGGCGCCTGGTGCGCCGCGGCCGGTGACGATTCTACCGGGCGAGGCGTCGTGGT
>DASSTH010000496.1:0-3377 GCA_035708025.1 Nakamurella sp.
CGTGAAAGGGCGGAGTCCTAGGCCGCTAGACGATGGGGGCCGGGTGGTCAACCCGCCTCCAACGGCTGTCCGTTGGGAGCCCGACCAGCATACGGCACGCTCCGCGGTGCCTCCAACACCGACAAATCCGGCACCAATCCAGCCGTGGCGCGGCCCGGATGGCGGCGCAACCGCCATCCGGCCACCCCATCCGGTCAGGTCAGCCCCGGTGACGGCCGCCATCGGCATGGTCGGCCGGGTCGACGTCCACGGTGACGACGCCGTCATGCCGGTGCAACGCCTCCTCGCCGGACCCGTCGGTGCCTCCGTCGCCCTGCCCGTGGCCACTCCGCCGGTGCGTGCCGCGCCGCTGGCCGTTGCTCTGGGCGAACGACGCATCCGCGGCCTCCGTCCCACCCTGCGGGTCGGTGACGGCTTCGTCGACCACGCCGCCGGCCGCGTGGGCACCAGCCCCGGCCGCCGCCGGGGCCGCGGCATCGCGATCTCCGTCACCGTTGTGTCGGGACACGCCGTTGCCGCCGGCCACTCCGCGGTCGCCGTGCCCGGCGGCACCGTCACCGCTGGATGCCCCGTCACCGGCACCCACCAGCGCAAATCCGGCAGCTTCGTCGCCGGCGTCCACGGCACCAGCACCACCCGCCGCCTCCTCGGACGCGGCCGCTTCCTCGGCGTGCCGCTCCTGGATCGCCGACATGGTCCGCAGCGGGACCTCGCGCATCGCGATCGCCAGCAGCAGCGCCAGCACCATCAGCCCGGCACCCACCAGGTACACCAGGTGCGTGGAGGACACGAAGCCCTCCTGGAACGGCCGGGCGATCACCGGGTTGATGTGCTGCAGGAACGCCGAGTCGCTGTTGATCTTGCCGCCGATCGCCGCCGCCGCGCCCGCGTTGCCCTGCGACGCCTGGACCAGCGCCGTGGCGACCTGGTGCGCCGGATCGTTCTGGTCGCGCGCCGCGGTGCTCACCGCCTGCTGGAAGTCCGGCCGTTGGGAGGCCGTGGCAATGGCCGAGCCCACCTTCGTCGGCAGCGAGTTGAACAGCAGCGACAGGAAGATCGCCACGCCCAGGGTTCCGCCGGTCTGCCGGAAGAAGGTCGCCGCAGCGGTGGAGACCCCGATATCCCTGGCGGGCACGGCGTTCTGCACGGCGATGGTCAGCGTCTGCATGTTCAGGCCCAACCCCAGACCGAGCATCAGGAAGTAGATGTCCAGCTGCCAGAACGGAGTGTCCACCGTGACCGTCAGCAGCAGCAGGAACGCAGCGATGAGCAGCGCCACACCCAGTACCGGGAACACCTTGTAGCGCCCGGTGCGCATGGTGATCTGCCCGGACGTCACCGAGGAGATCATGATGCCGACCATCATCGGCAGCATCAGCAGGCCGGCCTTGGTGGGCGAGGCGCCCTTGACGATCTGCAGGTACAGCGGCAGGCACATGATGGCGCCGAACATGCCGACACCGATCAGCACCGACACGCCGAGCCCGATGGAGAACACCCCGCTGCGGAACAGCCGCATCGGGATCAGCGCCTCGTCGCCCATCCGGAACTCGATCCAGACGAACGCGACCACCCCCAGGACGCCCACGATCAGCATCGTGACCACGCTGCCGGAGGCCCAGCCCCATTCCCGGCCCTGCTCGGCCACGATCAGCAGCGGCACCAGCCCGATGATCAACGCCGCGGCGCCCCACCAGTCGATGCGGTGATCGTGCCGGCGGTGCGGGATGTGCAGCACCTTGGACACCACGAACAGCGCGATGATGCCGATCGGCACGTTCACCAGGAACACCCAGCGCCAGCCGGTGATGCCCAGGATGCTGCCGGCGCCGGCGAACGCCCCGCCGACCACGGGACCGACCACCGAGGAGGTGCCGAACACCGCCAGGAAGTAGCCCTGGTACTTGGCCCGCTCCCGCGGCGGCACGATGTCGGCCAGGATGGCCAACGCCATGGAGAACAGCCCGCCGGCGCCGATGCCCTGGAACGCCCGGAAGCCGGCCAGCTCGTACATCGAGGTGGAGAACGCCGAGGCGGCCGAGCCGATCACGAACAGCGTGATGGCGGTCAGGAACATCGGCCGCCGGCCGTAGAGGTCGGACAGCTTGCCGTACAGCGGCGTGGTGACCGTCGAGGTGATCAGGTAGGCGGTGGTCACCCAGGCCTGTGCCGACAGCTGGTGCAGGTCGTCGCCGATGGTGCGGATGGCGGTGGACACGATGGTCTGGTCCAGCGCCGCCAGCAGCATGCCGGACATCAGCCCGAGGATGATGACGGTGATCTGCCGGTGGGTCAGGCCGCCCGGGGCCGGCGCACCGGCCGGTGGTGCACCCGCGGTGGCGACCCGGGTGGTGGGCTCGGCGGACATCAGCGACTCCTGTCTGGGCGGTGCGCCATGAGCATCGCCACGATGGCGTCCCGGTGGACGTCCAGTCCCCGGGTCAGGCTGTGCAGCAATCGGAGGAACGTCTCCCGGTCCTCGTCGGGCCAGTCGGCGATCAGCGGGCCGACCGCGGCGCCGCGCATCCGGCGATGCCAGGCGATCGTCTGGCGGCCGGCCTCGGTGGCGGCCAGCAGCGAGGCCCGGCCGTCGGCGGGGTCGGCGCGCCGTTCGATCAGCCCGGCCTTCACCAGCGCCGCGACCTGCCGGGACACCGTGGACGGGTCGGCGCACACCATCTCGGCCAGGTCGCTGGCCCGGATCGGTCCCTGATCGGCCAGCCGGACCAGCAGGTGGGTCTGCGAGATGTCGTAGTCCCCGGTCGGGGCCAGCCGGGCGCGCAGCGAGCCAATGCGCTTCATCAGCGCGATCAGCGCACCGATCAGGTCGGCGCCGTATTCCAGGTCGCCGACGTCCAGGTCAGCGAGGTCCCCGACGAACGGGCAGTCCTCCGGTGACGGGGATGCCAGGGCCGGTCCCGACTGCGTCGGCACGCCGGACGAGGTGCTGGGTGCTGCGGACGTCACGGCACGTCCTCCCCCTTGACGACTTGTTTACTTGCGGCACGCATCTAGTTGCGCTCATCAAGCATGCTCCTGCTTTCGTGCGCCGTGCAAACAAGATCGTTGTGGTCTAAGTCATGCCAGCGGCCCTCCGCGCCGCCGACGCCCGGCCGTTACGTCCAGTGAAAGCCGGAGCGCGCATGGGAATGCCCAGCACAGTCGATCCACCGATAACGGCGGAAAGGCGCCGGCCGGTAGGCTCGGCACGCTCGGGGCTGTTCGACCGCGCCGGGCCTCTAGCTCAATTGGCAGAGCTGCGGACTTTTAATCCGTAGGTTCCGGGTTCGAGCCCCGGGGGGCCCACAAACAAAGGAATATCGAGGCCTGCCGCGATCCGCGCCGTCGTGCCGAGAATCGGACGTGCGGAGAGCAGC
>DASSTH010000497.1:0-5478 GCA_035708025.1 Nakamurella sp.
TGTGCCGGTGGCGGACTTGTACTGCACCGACCATCCGGACACGTCCACGGCGGTGTCGCCGGTGTTCGCCAGTTCGATGTAGTCGTTGGTGTAGGTGGCGCCGGAATTCCCGCCGCCCCCGTACAGCTCATTGATGATCACCGGCGCGCCGGCGCTGACGTCCGCGGCCGCGGACGGCGCCACCGCCACTGCCAATCCGGCGGTCAGCGCCAGCACGCCGACCGCGGCGGCGGCCTTCCTTACTCCTGCTCGTACACCCATGGGGTTACCTTCCTGTCCGTTCACCGGACGTGCCGTTCGGTCGCCGCCGGCCACCCGGGCCGGGACGAAGGAGAATGCCTGACAGTGCGGGATCGCCTCCCCGGGGCGATCCCGGTTGCGACAGCGGCCCTGCGGGCGGCGGCGCCGGTGGCACCGTCACGCCCCGCAGGGCCGCTCGTCGCACTACGGGCTAGGCCCGGATCCGGTTGCCCCGGATCACTTCGGCTGGATCGCCGACGGCACGTCCGGAACGTACGGGCCATCGAGGAACCGGTGCAGCATGGCCGCCATCGCCTGCCGGGTCATGTTGTCCAGCGGGTGGAACGTGCCGTCCCCGTAACCGCGGGTGATGCCGGTTTCGGCCATCCACTCGATGGTCCCGCAGAACGGGTTGTCCGCCGACACGTCGGAGAACGCCCGCGGCGAGCCGGGATCGCACACCGGGTCGGGTGCCGCGCCCTCTTCACTCTGTTCCGAGAACAGGCTCCACAGCCGGTACAGGTAGGCCGACATGGCCTGCCGGCTGACCGTCTGCAGCGGGTGGTAGGTGCCGTCACCGTAGCCGTGCACGATGCCCGCTTCGGCCAGTACCTCGATGGCCCCACAGAACGGGTTGTCCACGGTCACGTCGGAGAACACCCGCTCGGACTCCGCATCGCAGTCCGGGAAGTCGTCGCCGTCGGAACCGGTCCGGTAGATGAAGCCGGCCATCGCCTGCCGGGTGACCACGTTCAACGGCTTGAAGCTGCTGTCGGTGTAGCCCTTGGCGATTCCCGACTCGACCAACCAGTAGATGTCGTCGGTGAAGGGGTTCGTCTGCTGCACGTCGTTGAAGCCGACAAGCAGCGGTACCTGCACGGAGGTGCCGGTGGTGTCGCCCGTCACGGTCAGGTAGACGGTCTCGTTCAAGGAGAGGTCATCAGGGAGGGTGACGGTCACGTGGGCGGTGCCGTACTCGTCGTTCGGCTCGTCGCCGACCGTGTTGTCCACCTCGAAGGTGCCCAGGTTGCTGTCACCCAGGGTCACCGTCACCGTCTCGTCATCCGCCGTACCGGTGGACAGCTTCAGCGACGACAGGTCGAATGTCACGTCGCTGCCCGGCATACCGGCGGCACCGTTGGGGAAGTGGACGCCGACCGCGCGCTGGGTGTTGTCCACCGGCAACGGGGTGTCCGAGGCGTTGGCCCCCATGTAGTCGACCATGCCCTGCAGGTCGGTCTGGCCGGTGTCCTTCTTGTTCGTGCCGTTGGCCAGCTCGAAGAAGTTGTCGCCACCGGCCGCCAGGAACGAGTTCACCGTGACCGAGTAGGTCGCCGCCGGCTCGATCGGGTCGCCGTTCAGCCACATCGCGGTGATGTGGTGGTTCTGCGCGGCGGCCGGGTCGTAGGTGTAGGTGAAGCCGTCGGAAACGCCCAGGTGCAGGATCGGCCGGGAGGCGCCGGCGGGCTGCCACTGCTGCTCCAACACCTTCTTGATCTGTGCGCCGGTGAGCGTCATGTTGACCAGCGTGTTCGCGAACGGCTGCACGGTGGCGGCCTGCTTGTAGGTCAGGACGGCCGGGTAGCCCTCGTCGTTGTTGCCGATCATGTCGGCCCGCAGCCCGCCCGGGTTCATGAACGCGATCTGCGCCGATCCCGTGGTCTCGCTCTCGGTGGCCCAGCGCTGCGCCTCGGCCACCAGGTTGCCCAGCGTGGACTCGCCGCCGCGGTTCTCCGACTGGTCGGCCTTCTTCGCACGGTTAAACGGACCGGCGATGTCGCCGAGCGGTGCCTTGCCGAGCTCGTCGGCCTCGGCCACCGCCGCATCGACGATCGCACCCACCGTGCCATCCGGGGCGTAGTTCGGCACCCAGATCAGCTTGGTCGCGTCGTTCGGGTCCGGCACCTGCTTGGTCAGCGCCAGCGTGTTGGAGGTGATACCGGTGACCTGGTCGCCGGTCATGGTGAACAGCAGCTGGTCCAGGTTGTAGCCGTACTGGCCGGCTGACACCACCGGGCGCTGAGTCACCGGGCGGCCCGACCACTCCGGGACGTCGACCATGCAGTTGTAGGTCAGGTGGGTGTGGCCGGAGACCACGGCGTCCACGTTGGCGTCCAGCGCGTTGACGATCACGCCGAAGTCGTTGTTGTTGTCGGTGACCGAGTCGCAGTCCGTGTTCGGGGCGCCCTCGTGTACCAGCATCACCACGATGTCCACGCCGTCGGCCTTCAGCGCATCGGCCTCGGCGTTGACGGCATCGGCGATGTCGGTGACCTCGATGTCGGCGATGCCGGCCGGCGAGACCAGCTCGGGCAGGTGCTCGGTGACCGCACCGACGAAGCCGACCTGGATGTCGCCGAAGTCCTTGACCCAGGTGGGTTCCAGAGCAGGGTCGCCGGAGTCCCGGAACTTCACGTTGGCGCCGATGTACTGCCACGCGGCCCCGCCGTAGGGGTTGGTATCGGCGTCGTAGGGAGCCATCACCCGGTTGACCAGGTCGTCGTAGCCCTGGTCGAACTCGTGGTTGCCGACGGCGGAGACTTGCAGCCCGGCGGCGTTCAGCGCGTCGATGGTGGGCTTGTCGTGCGCGATGAACGACTCGAAGGTCGACGCGCCGATCAGGTCGCCGGCGGCGGCGAACACCGTGTTCGGGTTCTCCCCGCGCAGATCGTTCACCGCGCCGGCGAGCACCGCGGCACCGGCTTCCTGGCCGTTGGCCTGGATCCGGCCATGGAAGTCGTTGATGCCCAAGATCTGGACGACGCTGTCGGTCGCGGCGGGCGTCGCGCCGTCCGCGAACGCGGCGGGTCCGAGGGCCATCACCAGCCCCGCGGTCATCGCGACCACACTGGCTGTTGCCGTGGCCGCCCTTCGAACGGTTCTCACCAGTCACCACTCCTGTCCGTCACTGTCATGACATCGACTGCGCCGCGCGGTCCGCTGTTCGGCCTCGGCGACAAGGTGCTGTGACACTACTGTGAGACCCCGACGGCGATCCAGTGCACAACGCGGACTATGTCGCCCAACGGGCACCCTTTCACCCGGATCGGATATCGCGGTCGTCGGAGCGTCGACACGGATGGCGGTGTGCACTCGTGCTCGGGCGTCCGATCCCGGACGTCGCAGCGCTCAGCGGCGCGCCGCCCAGCCGTCCACCAGTGCGCCCAGTTCGGCATGCAGGGCGGGGCCCGCGGCGAAGATGCCGGACGGCGCGCCGGTCGGGGTTGCGGTGCTCACGGCGGCGCCGGCCTCGGCGGCGATCAGCCCTCCGGCCGCCACGTCCCAGGCCTGCACCCCCTCCTCGAGGTAGCCGTCCACGGTGCCCGCCGCGACCGCGCAGAGGTCGAGGGCGGCGGATCCGAAGCGGCGGATGTCCCGGACCTGCGGCAGCAGGTGGGCGATCATGGCGCCCTGCGCGGCGCGGCGCTCCGCGGCGTAGCCGAAACCGGTGGCCAGCAGGGCCCGCGACACCGGGACGGGGTCGTTCACCCGGAGCAGGCGGCCGTCCTGGTAGGCGCCGGATCCCCGGACCGCGCTGAACAGCCGATCCCGGACCGGGTCGAACACCACGCCGACGATCGAGCCGTCCGCATCCTGCGCCGCCACGCTGACCGAGAAGTTGTCCAGCTGGTACAGATAGTTGACGGTGCCGTCCAGCGGATCCACCACCCAGGTGATGCCGGACCGCCCACTGACCGCGGCGCCCTCCTCGCCCAGGATGCCGTCGTCCGGCCGCTCGGCCCGGATCATTCCGGCCAGCAGCGCCTCACTGGCCCGATCGGCGTCCGACACCGGATCGGTCGCCGACGACTTGGTGGCCAGTCCGACGACGTGCCCGTACCGGCGCAGCAGCTCGTCCCCGGCTGCCCGGGCGGCGCGCACCGCGAGGTCTCGCAGGGCGTCGGTGTCGTTCCCGCTCATGCCGACCATCGTGGCCGATCGGCCGCGGGACCGGATCGACGGCCCCCGGCGGCGACCCATCCCGGCGGGGCGGCCCCGCGGTAGCGGCCCATCCCGGTGTGGCGGCCCCAGCTGGCACTGCCGTCACCGGTTCCGCCTACCCTCGCCTGATGGACCTGCGCATCTTCACCGAACCCCAGCAGGGCGCCGCCCATGCGGACCTGCTCGCAGTGGCCGGAGCGACCCGGGAGCACGGGTTCTCCGCCTTCTTCCGCTCCGACCACGTGCTGTCCATGGGGTCGGCCTCCGGCCTGCCCGGTCCCAGCGATTCGTACGTCACGCTCGCGGCGATCGCGGCGCAGGTGCCGGACATCCGGCTGGGCACCCTGGTGACCTCTGCGACGTTCCGCCACCCGTCGATGCTGGCGATCGCGGTGGCCGGGGTGGACGACATCTCCGGCGGCCGGGTCGAACTGGGGCTGGGCAGCGGCTGGAACGAGGCCGAGCACACCGCCTACGGCCTGGACTTCGGGTCCGGATTCGGCGAGCGGTTCGACCGGCTCACCGAGCAGTTGCAGGTCATCACCGGGCTGTGGGATACGCCGCTCGGCTCGACCTTCTCCTTTCAGGGCAAGCACTACCGGCTCGACGGGGCGCCCGGACTGCCCAAGCCGGTACAGGTGGGGCGCACCGGAACGCCGCGGGTGCCGATCATCGTCGGTGGGCACGGCCCGCGCCGCACGCCCGCGCTGGCGGCACGATTCGCGGACGAGATCAACATCGGCTTCTCCGACCTGGCGACGACCACCGCCCAGTTCGACCGCACCCGTGCCGCGTGCGAGGCGATCGGCCGGGACCCGTCCGAACTGGTCTATTCGGCCGCGCAGACGGTGTGCTGCGGCACGGACGAGGCGGAAGTATCCCGCCGGGCCGCCGCCATCGGCCGTGACGTGGAGCAGCTGCGCGCCGGCGGCATGGCCGGCACGGTGTCCGAGCTGGTGGACAAGCTGGGCGCGTGGCAGGAGGCGGGAGTGCAGCGGGTGTACCTGCAGGTGCTGGACCTGTCCGACCTGGAACACATCGCGCTACTCGGGGAGCAGGTTCGCCCGGCGGTCGCCTGACGCAGGTCTAGACGGCCGGGCCGTGTCCAGGCCTCAGGCCGGCCGGGCCAGGCCCTCGATGACCTCCGCCCCCGGCAGACCCGCCAGCGCCGCGCCGTCGATGACGATCTTCGACCCGCGGATCCCGGACCCGATCACCACCGGGCCGGCGGCCGCCACGGCTTCGTCGATCAGGATCGGCCAGTCCGCCGGCACTCCGATCGGGGTGATCCCCCCG
>DASSTH010000498.1:0-5577 GCA_035708025.1 Nakamurella sp.
CGCCGTGATGAATTGCTTGACCCTGGGGTCGGTCGCGCTGTCCACCTGCAGTTGGTGGCCCCAGGCCTGCAGCGAGATCGGATGGTCCTTCAACGTCGGGTACGGGCTCATCACCATGAACTGCTGCCCCTCGACCAGCCCCTTGAGGGTGTTCAGGTCGCCCTCGGCGAGGGTCTTGGGGTTGTAGGCGATCCACACCGCCCCGTGCTCGAGGGTGTGCACCATGTTCTCGTCGCGCATCGCGACCGGGTACACCACGCCGTTGCAGGCGGCCCAGAACCCGTCGTGCGGACCGCCCACCGGCGGGTACATGTCGTAGTCGACCCGCTGGGTGGCCTGCACGTGCAGTGCCTGCTTGTACTTGGCCGCATTGGCGTAGACGTCGGCGATGTTGGTCGACGGGTCCTTGTTGTCCGCGGACGGCACGTAGGCGTCCAGCGCGCGGTTGTCCGACGCCTTGCTGAACACCACCCAGCCGATCCCCACCGCCAGCGCGAGCACCACGACGACCGCGCCGATGGTGATCCAGGGCAGCCCCTGTCGTTTGGTGATTACGGGCGCCTTGCCGCGATTCCGCGCCGCCTTGCCGGCCGCGGGCTTCCGGGCGTTCTTGCCACTGGCCATCATGGGTACAGCACCGGTCCTCGTCGTCCCTTGTCGTCATTGAAGGCGCGGACCGGTTGATCGGCACGGCCGCAGAATGGTCGGTTCGCCAGTGTACGGTCACCTGCTGTGATCCTCCCGTAAGTCGGACACCGCGCGGCGGTGACGGGACCGCGGGGCTCCGCCCGGTCCGGGGTGTCCGGCACCCGACCGGCCCTTCCTAGAATGTCCGGGTGAACCCCGCCCAGCTGGCCGATGCGGTCCGCGCTGCCCTGTCCGCCGCCGTCACCGACGGTGATCTGACCGTCCCGGTGCCGGACGAGGTCACCATCGACCGGCCGCGGTCGCGCGAGCACGGCGACTACGCCACCCCGGTGGCGTTGCAGCTGGCCAAGCGGGCGGGCCTGCCGCCCCGGAAGGTCGCCGAGGTGCTGGCCCCGCGGCTGGCCGGTATCGACGGGATCGCGTCGGTCGACGTGGCCGGCCCGGGCTTTCTGAACATCCGGTTGGAGACCGCGGCGGCCGGCGCGCTGGTCGGACAGATCCTGACCGCCGGGGCGGCCTACGGCACCGGGACCGCGCTGGCCGGGCGGTCGGTCAACCTGGAGTTCGTCTCCGCCAACCCGACCGGGCCGCTGCACCTGGGCCATGCTCGCTGGGCCGCGGTGGGGGACGCCCTCGGCCGGGTGATGGGCACCCAGGGCGCGGCCGTGACCCGGGAGTACTACTTCAACGACGCCGGCGTGCAGATCGACCGGTTCGCCTCCTCGCTGCTGGCCGCTGCCCGTGGCCAGCAGGTCCCAGAGGACGGCTACGGGGGTGCGTACATCGCCGACATCGCCGCCCGGGTGCTGGCGGACCACCCGGGAGCCGAGGCACTGCCCGACGAGCAAGCCTTGCAGGTGTTCCGGTCCGCCGGGGTGCAGTTGATGTTCGACGAGATCAAGGCCACGCTGCACACCTTCCGCACCGACTTCGACGTCTACTTCCACGAGGACTCCCTGCACAGCTCGGGCAAGGTGGCCGCGGCGGTGCAGCGGCTGAAGGACTCCGGCCACCTGTACGCCAAGGACGGTGCGTGGTGGCTGCGCTCCACCGAGTACGGCGACGACAAGGACCGGGTGGTCATCAAGTCCGACGGCAACCCCGCCTACATCGCCGCGGACCTGGCCTACTTCCTGGACAAGCGGGGCCGCGGATTCGACCTGTGCATCTACATGCTGGGCGCGGACCACCACGGCTACATCGCGCGATTGAAGGCCGCGGCCGCCGCCTTCGGGGACGACCCGGACAGCGTGGAGGTGCTGATCGGGCAACTGGTCAACCTGGTCGCCGGCGGCGAGCCGGTGCGGATGAGCAAGCGCGCGGGCACCGTCGTCACGCTGGACGACCTGATCGAGGCGCTGGGCGTGGACGCCGCGCGGTACGCGCTGATCCGCTACTCGGTGGACACCACGCTGGACCTGGATATCGACGTGTGGACCCGGCAGACCAACGACAACCCGGTGTTCTACGTGCAGTACGCGCACGCTCGGCTGGCCTCGCTGGACCGGCACGCCGCGGACCTGGGCATCGACATCGGTGATCGTTACGACCCGGCGCTGCTGTCCACCCCCCGGGAGTCCGAGCTGATCGCGCTACTGGCCGCCTATCCCGGCGTGCTGGCGGCGGCGGCCGAGTTGCGCGAGCCGCACCGGGTGGCGCGCTACCTGGAGGACCTCGCCGCCGGCTACCACAAGTTCTACGACTCGGTGCGGGTGCTGCCGATGGGCTCGGAGCCGGCCGGCCCGGACACCATCGCCCGGCTGTGGCTGTGCCGCGCCACCCGGCAGGTGCTGTCCAACGGGCTGGGCCTGCTGGGCGTCGCGGCCCCGGAACGGATGTGACCGCAGCGTGATCGCGCACCCCGCGGGCCCCCGGCACGCCGACGTCACGCTGGACCGCACCGCTCCCGCCCCGGCGGCCGACCTGATGGAACTGGCCCCGGCGGTCTGGCCGCGCGCGGCCCACCGGGTCCCCAACGGGCCGGTGACCTTCGGCGGGGTGGACGCGCGGGAACTGGCCGAGCGGTACGGCACCCCGTTGATCGTGCTGGACGAGGCCGACTTCCGCAGCCGCTGCAAGGATTTCGCCGATTCCTTCGGCCGGGCCGACAACGTGCACTACGCCGGCAAGGCGTTCCTGGCCGCCGCGGTGCTGCGCTGGCTGGCCGAGGAGGGACTCGGCCTGGATGTGTGCTCGGCCGGCGAGCTGGCCCTGGCGCTGCGCGCCGGCTTCCCCCCGCGACGGATCGCGTTGCACGGCTCCAACAAGTCGCCGGAGGAGTTGCGCGCCGCGATCGACGCCGGCGTGGGGGCGATCGTGATCGACTCGTTCGCCGAGATCGCCCGGCTGGCCGCGCTCAGTGCCGACCGCGCCGAACCGGTGCCGGTGATGGTGCGGGTGACGGTGGGCGTGGAGGCGCACACCCACGAGTTCATCGCCACCGCGCACGAGGACCAGAAGTTCGGCTTCTCGCTGGCCGCCGGCGACGCCGAGGAGGCGGTCCGCCGGGTGCTGGCGGCCGGCACGTTACGGCTGGTCGGGCTGCATTCGCACATCGGGTCGCAGATCTTCGACCCGGCCGGGTTCGAGGTGGCCGCGCACCGGGTGGTGACGTTGTTGGCCCGGCTGCTGCGCGAGTATCCGCGGCTGGCCGACACCATCACCACGCTGGACCTGGGCGGCGGGATGGGCATCGCCTACCTGCCCGAGGACGACCCGCCAGCGCCCGAGGTGATGGCCGCGTCGCTGGCCGAGATCGTGGCGCGGGAGTGCCGCGCCGCGGGCATCGCGGCACCGCGGATCGCGGTGGAGCCGGGGCGGGCCATCGTGGGACCCTGCGGCGTGACGCTGTACCGGGTCGGGACCATTAAGGACGTCCAGCTGGACGGCGGGGTGGTGCGGCGATACGTCTCGGTGGACGGGGGGATGAGCGACAACATCCGCACCGCGCTGTACGGGGCGGAATACACCGTGGCGCTGGCGTCCCGGACGTCGGACGAGCCGCCCGCGCTGTGCCGGATCGTCGGCAAGCACTGCGAGAGTGGCGACATCGTCGTGCGGGACTGCTACCTTCCAGCAGACCTGGCGGTGGGGGATCTGGTGGCGGTGGCCGCCACGGGCGCCTACTGCTACTCGATGGCCAGCACCTACAACCGGCTGCCCCGGCCCGCGGTGGTGGCGGTGCGGGACGGCGGGTCCCGTGAGGTGCTGCGCCGCGAGACGATCGACGACCTGATGAACCTGGAGGTCTGGTGACCACCGATCCGGGGCCGCAGCGGCCGAGCAACAACCAGCCATCGCTGGTGCCCGGCATGGTGCTGCTGATCGTGGCAGCCGTGCTGATCGTGGTGGTGCTGGTCCGGCCCTCCATGCCCGGCTGGCTGCGCGCGGTGATCGCGATCGCCGCGGTCTGCGTGGTGCTGGCGCTGCTGATCTATGCCTTCTACGTGTTCCGGGCCACCACCCGCCGAGGCGGTCCACGGTGAGCGGAGCGCCGATCGAACAGTCCGGCACGGTGAGTTCGAAAAGCATCGGGATCGCGTTGCTGGGCGCCGGGGTGGTCGGCTCCCAGGTGGTGCGGCTGCTGACCGACCACGCCGACGACTTGGCGGCCCGGGTGGGCGCGCCGCTGAACCTGGTCGGCGTCGCGGTCCGGCGGCCGCACCGGCACCCGGACATCCCACCGGACCTGCTGACCACCGATGCCCAGGCGCTGGTCGCCGATCCGGCCGTGGACATCGTGGTGGAGGTGATCGGCGGCATCGAACCGGCCCGCGGCCTGCTGCTGTCCGCCCTGCGGCGGGGCGCCCGGGTGGTCACCGCCAACAAGGCGCTGCTCGCCGAGGATGGCCCCACCCTGTACGGCGCCGCGGATGCCGCCGGCACCGACCTGTACTTCGAAGCGGCCGTGGCCGGTGCCATTCCGCTGATTCGTCCGATCCGGGAATCCCTTGCCGGGGACCGGATCTCCCGCATCATGGGGATCGTCAACGGAACCACCAACTACATCCTGTCGGCGATGACCTCCACCGGCGAGAGCTACGAGTACGCACTGGCGGAGGCCACGCGGCTCGGGTACGCGGAGGCCGACCCCACCTCGGACGTGGACGGGTTCGACGCCGCGGCCAAGGCGGCCATCCTGGCATCCATCGGGTTCGACACCCGGGTGGGGGCCGGAGACGTGCACCGGGAGGGCATCGCCGACGTGTCCTCCGCGGATATCGCCGCCGCCGCCCAGATCGGTTGTGTGGTCAAGCTTCTGGCTATCTGCGAACGGGTCGGCACGTCGGACGGCCAGGCCGTCTCGGTACGGGTGCACCCGGTGATGCTGCCCAGCAGCCACCCGCTGGCCGGCGTGGACGGCGCGTACAACGCGGTCTACGTCGAGGCACAGGCGGCCGGCCGGCTGATGTTCTACGGGCCCGGCGCCGGTGGCGCGCCCACCGCCTCGGCGGTGATGGGCGACGTGGTGGCCGCGGCGCGCAACCTGGTGGCCGGAGGGCGCGGTCCGCGCGAGTCCGCCTTCGCCGGCCTGCCGCTGCAGCCCATGGGCCAGGTCCCCACCCGCTACCACATCTGCCTGGACGTGCTGGACCGGCCGGGGGTGCTGGCGACGGTGGCCGGTGCCTTCGCCGAGGATGGGGTGTCCATCTCGACCGTCCGGCAGGAGGGCCGCGGTGACGACGCCACCTTGGTACTGGTGACGCACACCGCGACCGACAGCGCGCTGGCGCGCACGGTGTCCCGGCTGGGCGACCTGCCGGCGGTGCGCAAGGTGACCAGCGTGATGCGCGTGGCAGAGGAGTACTGATGACCCACCCCGCACCCGCGGCGACCCGGCCGTTCGGGTTGATCGCCGCCTATCCCGAGCGGGTTGCCGTGCCGGACGGTGCCCGGATCATCACCCTGGGCGAGGGCGACACGCCCTTG
>DASSTH010000499.1:0-6660 GCA_035708025.1 Nakamurella sp.
TCCGGGAGTTCGCCCGCCCGCTGTTCGCCGAGCTGGCCGGCATCACCCCGGCCGACGACCCAGTGCCGGTGCCGAACCCGCCCAGCATTGACGCCGGCCGGCTGGCCGGCCGCTACCGGCACTACGGCGTCACCCTGGAAGTCTCGGTGCACGGGGCGGACGTCTCAGTCACCGTCCGGCCGGACGCCAACCCGGCGATCGCCGAATCGGCCGAGCCGGCGGTGCTGGCGCTGGTGCCCTGGCAGGACACCGAGCAGGGCGTGGGCCTGCTGACCGCGGAACCGGAGTACGGCGCGCACACCATCGTGTTCTTCCCGGCGGCCGGGCCCGGCGCCGAGCCGCCCGGCTACCTGCGGATGGGCAGCCGGATCTACGTCCGGGACGACCGGTGACCGGCACGGCGCTGTCCGGACTGGTGCCGCGGCTGCGGGCGGCGCGCGGCCGGATGCTGGACGACGTCGCCACCCTGGTCAGCTGCGAGTCGCCGTCGGACGACCTGGCCGCCACCCGGGCCTGCACCGAGCTGGTCGCGGACATGGGCGCCGACCTCATCGGCAGTGCCGCGCAGGCGGTGACGGTGGACGGCCGGCGGCACCTGATCTGGCGCAGCGGCGGTGCCACCACGGTGCTCCTGGTAGGCCACTGTGACACCGTGTGGCCGATGGGCACGCTGGACCGCTGGCCGTTCGCGGTGGACGGCGACCGCGCCACCGGGCCGGGCGTGTTCGACATGAAAACCGGTCTGGTGCAACTGTTCCACGCCCTTTCCGTGCTGGACGACCTGACCGGTGTCACCGTCCTGGTGACCAGTGACGAGGAACTCGGCTCACCCAGCTCCCGGCAGCTGATCGAGGACACCGCCCGCGGCGCCCGGGCCGCCTTCGTGCTGGAGGCCAGCGCCGGCGGCGCCCTGAAGACCGTGCGTAAGGGCACCTCCATCTATCGGGTCCTGCTGCAGGGCAAGGCATCCCACGCCGGGCTGGAGCCGGAGGCGGGCGTCAACACCACGGTGGAGGCCGCCCATCAGGTGCTGGCGATCAACGCCCTGGGGGACGCCCGGCAGGGGACCACGGTGACGCCCACCGTGCTGCGCAGCGGGCGCACCACCAACACGGTGCCGGACGCCGCCGAACTCGCGGTCGACGTGCGCGCCACGAGCACCGCCGAGCAGCAGCGCGTGGACGCCGCGATGGCCGCCCTGACGCCGGCGCTGCCCCGGGCGGCCCTGGTGGTGGAGGGCGGCATCAACCGTCCCCCGCTGGACGCGGCCGCGTCCGCCGAACTGTTCGCGCTGGCCAATCGGCTCTCCGCGCGGCTGGGCCTGCCGGCACTGGAATCGGTCGCCGTCGGCGGTGCGTCGGACGGAAACTTCACCGCCGGGGTCGGGGTTCCGACGCTGGACGGGCTGGGCGCCGTGGGCGATCATGCGCACGCCGAGGGCGAGTGGGCCAGCGTCTCGGCGATGCCCGACCGGGCCGCGTTGCTTGCGGCGCTGGTGCACGCCGTGCAGACAAACGGCTCGTGACCGGACCCGCCCTTGTGCACCGCAGAACCGTCGTGTCGCGCGACGACGCCGCCACGTCAGGTTCGGACCGCGCGACGATGTCGCCGGGCGGCGCACACGGCACTGTGATCGGGTGAGCACCACCGCAGGCGTCGGCCCGGACGTGGCCCGCTCGGCCGCCGACCTGGCCGACCGCGTCGCGTCCTCCTGCGGCGTCCGGGTCGGAAACCCGGACGACCCGGCCGACTTCCGGGCCGCGGCCGACGTCCTGCAACGGATCTGGAACCAGCCGCACGGGGTGCCGATCCCGTCCGAGATGTTGCGCGCCTTCGCCTTCACCGGCAACTACGTCGGGATGGTCCACGACGGGGCCGACGCGGTGGCGGTGACCTGCGCCTTCCGCACCGACCACGGGGCGCTGCACTCGCACATCGCCGGCGTGCTACCCGCCTATCAGGGCCGGTCCATCGGATACCTGCTCAAACTGCACCAGCGGGCCTGGGCGCTGTCCCGCGGCATCGCCTCCATCTCCTGGACCTTCGACCCGCTGGTGCGACGCAACGCGCACTTCAACCTGGTCAAGCTGGGCGCCGTGGCGACCACCTTCCTGCCGGACTTCTACGGCGCCATGGCCGACCAGCTCAACGCCGGGGACCGCAGCGACCGGCTGCTGGTGGAATGGGACCTGGCGGCGACCACCCCCGGCTCCTACCTGGAGGTCCCGCCGGGATCGGTCCGACCTCTGCTGAGCCGGGGGCCGGACGGCGAGCCGGTACTGTCGGGCGACTTCGACGCGTCGGCCGCCGGCGCGTCGGCCTGGACGATCTCGGTGCCCGGGGACATCGACCGGGTCAAGCAGACCGACCGGCAGCTGGCGGTCCGCTGGCGGATGGCGGTGCGGTCGGCGATGACGGCGGCGTTCCGGAACGGCCTGCTGCTGGCCGGTCTGGACCGGGACGAGGCCTATGTGGCCAGACGGAGGGATGCCCCATGAAGCTCACCGGTGCCGAGTTGCTGCACCTGCGCCTGCCGCTGGTGGCGCCGTTCGAGACGTCCTTCGGCGCCCAGCACGAGCGCGACCTGCTGCTGGTGCGGGTGCTGCTGGACGACCAGGAGGGCTGGGGCGAGTGCGTGTCCATGGCCGCCCCGGTGTACTCCCCGGAGTTCAACGACTCCGCCGCCCTGGTGCTGCGGAACTTCCTGGTGCCCGCGCTCGCCGCGGCCGACGACCTGCAGGCCGGCCTCGTCGCCCACCTGCTGGCCCGGTTCAAGGGGCACCAGATGGCCAAGGCCGCCCTCGAGATGGCCGTGCTGGACGCCGAACTGCGCGCCGCCGGGATGTCGCTGGCAGGCTTTCTGGGATCGGTGCGGGCGACCGTGCCGTCCGGGGTCAGCGTCGGCATCCATCCCTCGGTGCCGGCGCTGCTGGACTCGGTGGCCGGCTACCTGGACGCCGGCTACGTCCGGATCAAGCTCAAGATCAAACCGGGCTGGGACCTGGAGCCGGTGCGGGCCGTCCGGGAACGGTTCGGCGACATCCCGCTGCAGGTGGACGCCAACACCGCCTACACCCTGTCCGACGCCCGGCACCTGGCCCGGCTGGACGAGTTCGGCCTGCTGCTGATCGAGCAGCCGCTCGGCGATGAGGACCTGACCGAGCACGCCGAACTCGCCCGGCAGCTGTCCACCCCGGTGTGCCTGGACGAGTCGATCACCTCGGCCAAGGCGGCCGCGGACGCCATCCGGCTGGGCGCCTGCTCGGTGGTGAACATCAAGGCCGGGCGGGTCGGCGGTTACCTGGAGGCCCGCCGAGTGCACGACGTGTGCGCGGCCAACGGGGTCGCCGTGTGGTGCGGCGGGATGCTGGAGACCGGGCTCGGCCGGGCGGCCAACATGGCGCTGGCGGCACTGCCCGGCTTCACCCTGCCCGGCGACACCTCCGCCTCGGATCGCTTCTACCGCCGGGACATCGTCACCGAACCGTTCCGCATCCAGGACGGGCACATCGCCGTGCCCACCGGCCCCGGCCTGGGGGTGGACGTCGATCCCGACGCGCTGGCGGCGGTGACGGTGCATCGGGAGTACCTCCCACTGGACGCCGGCTGATCACAGCCCGACCGGCCGCCCCGCGGCACATCCGATGTGGTTGGCTGAAAGCCGTGCGGGCAGCGAACGGCGGACCACCGGGCGAGGTCCGCGGCAGCACGCTGGAATCGGTGCTCGCATCGGTCGGACCGCCGGTGCTGCAGGCACTGTGCCTGCCCACCGGGCCGGACGTCGCGGCCGGGCAGCCGGCCCTGTTGGACCTCGCCGAGGGTGTGACGGCACCCGCCGGATCGCTGCTGCTGGCGGTGGGTTGCCGTCCCGGCTCGTCGCAGACCGCCCAGATGATCACCGACGCCGCCGCGGCCGGCCTGGCCGCCGTGGTGGTCAAGTCCTACGGCGATCCGCTGGACTCCGCTGTCGCCGCCGCCGAATCCGCCGGGGTGGCGCTGCTGCTGGTGGACGACAGCGTGCCGTGGAACCACCTGCACCTGATGCTTTCGGCGACCGTCTCCGGCGATCGCGGCGCCCGGCAGGAGCCGCTGTCCGCGGTGGTGACGGGCGATCTGTTCGCGCTGGCCAATGCGGTGGCCGCGATGGTGGGCGGGGCGATCGCCATCGAGGACCCGCACCAGCACGTGCTGGCCTACTCCAACGTGCCGGGCCAGCCGATCGACGAGGTCCGGCAGGCCGGCATCCTGGGCCGGCGGGTGCCGCCGGAGTTCCGGCTCGCCGACCTGTACGAACAGGTGCGGCGCAGCGAGGGCGTGCAGCGGGTGGCGCTGCCGAAGATCCGCCCGCGGCTCGCGGTGGCCATCCGGGCCGGCGACGAGCCGATCGGCTCCATCTGGGCGATCGAGGGTGACGGCGGATTCCCCCCGGACGCCGAACGCGCGCTGGCCGACGCCGCCCGGCTGGCATCGCTGCACATCCTGCGGCTGCGCACCACCGCGGATCTGGAACGCACCGCGCGGGCCGAGGCGCTGCGCGCCGTGCTGCTGGGCCGGGGCACCCCGGCCGCGGACGCACTGCCGCCGGTGGACAGCTACGAGCTGACCGTGGTGGGCTTCCAGGTCGTCGGCGACCCGGAGGATCCGGACGGCACGCTGCTGGCCCGCACCGCCGACCTGATCACCGTGTTCTGCGAGAGCGTGCACCGCAAGGCCGCCTGCCTGACCCTGTCGTCCACGGTGTACGCGCTGCTGCCCACCCCACCGGCCACCGACCGGGAGCTGCTGACCGCCATGGTGCAGCGGGTGCTGTCCCGGGCCGGCGAGTCGCTGCGGGTGCCGCTGCGGGCCGGGATCGGCAGCACCGCCACCGATCTGGCCGCGATCGCACAGTCCCGCGACGACGCGGACCGGGTGCTGCAGGTGCTGGCCGAGCGGGCCGACGGCACCACGGTGGCCGCCATCGGCGATGTCCGCAGCCGGGCGATCCTGCTGCACCTGCAGGAGATCATCGCCTCGGACCCGCGGCTGCGGCTGGACGTGGTGGACACCATCGCCCGGCACGACGCCGAGAAGGGCTCGCAGTACATCGCCACGCTGCGCGCCTACCTGGACGCCTTCGGCGATGTGCCGACCGCCTCGGCCCAGCTGTTCTTGCACCAGAACACGTTCCGGCACCGCATGCGCCGGGTGTCGGAGATCTTCGGGCTGAACCTGGACGACCCCGACGAGCGGCTGGTGCTGTGGCTGCTGCTGCGGTCCGCCGGGTGACCTGCCACCCCGGCACGGCTATCGGGCGCGCAGCACCTGCCCGGCGAACCGCCCGGTGAGCTCCCCGCCGGCCACCGAGTGCACCCCGGCCACCAGCACGTGCTCGATCCCGTCGGGCGGCAGCAACGGATCGGGGTAGGTCGCGTTGTCCGTCACCGTCGCCGGGTCGAACACCACGACGTCCGCGACGGCCCCGACCGCCAGCACCCCCCGGTCGGGCACCCGGTAGCGCGCGGCGGGCATGGACGTCATGCGCCGCACCCGGTCGGCCAGCCCGGCCCACGGGTCCCCCGGCCGCGGCGCCCGCAGGGCGCGGGCGAAGGTGCCGGCGATCCGCGGATGCGGCTTGCCCGGGAGCGGCACCCCGTCCGAGCCCAGCATGGCGCCGGTCCAGCCGCGGATGGCGGCCACGTCGTCGTCGGCCATCATGTGCAGCACCACGACCGTGCGGCCGGCGTCCGCCGACACGATGTCGCACACCACATCCGCCGGGTCCCGCCCGGAGTCCGCGGCCAGCTGCGCCACCGACAGGCCCTCGATCGCCGGATCGGACGGGGATCCGGCGATCACCACGTTCGCCCAGCCGGCCTGACCGGCCAGGTTCTGCCAGCCGTCCAGGCCGGTGACGAAGTCCCGGGCGACCCGCTCGCGGACCGCGCGGTCGGCCATCCTGGGAAGCTGCGCGGCCAGCCCGCCGGCCTGCACCCACGGCGGCAGCAACGAATGCAGGCCGGTGCTGCCGGCGGTGTACGGGTACACGTCGATCGACACGTCCTGGCCGGCGGACCGTGCGGCGTCCAGCATCGCCAGGGTCTGCGCGCTGCGTCCCCAGTTGCCCCGGCCCGCCACCTTGTGGTGCGAGATCTGCACCCCGGCACCGGACTCGCGGCCGATCTGCAGCGCCTCGGCGATCGACTGGTGCACCCGGTCGGCCTCGTCCCGCATGTGGGTGACGTAGGGGGCGTCGAACCGGGCCGCCACGGCGGCGATCGCTGCCACCTCCGCGGTGGCCGCGAACTGTCCCGGGGTGTACATCAGGCCGGTCGACAGCCCGAACGCGCCCTGCTCGAACGCCTGGTACGCCAGCCGCCGCATCAGGGCCAGCTCGTCGTCGCCGGGCGGCCGGTCGTCGAAGCCCATGGCCGCGCCGCGCAGCATGCCGTGACCCAGCAGCGGCGCCTGGTTGGTCGGCATCGGGACGCCGGACAGGGCCTGCGCGTAGGCGTCCAGCGATTCGAACCCGCCTGCGTCCACCTGGAAACCGACCCGGGTGTAGTCGTCCACCGCAGGGCCGTGCGCGGCGGTGCGCGGGAATGGGCTCTCCCCGCAGTTCCCGCACACCTCCGTGGTGACGCCCTGCCGGAGCGGCGCCACCGCGAGCCGCCGCCATTC
>DASSTH010000500.1:0-6571 GCA_035708025.1 Nakamurella sp.
TCGGCGCTGAAGAACGAGCCGGAGTGGATGCTGCAGCGCCGGCTGAAGGCCCTGAAGCTGTTCGAGCGCCAGCCGATGCCCACCTGGGGGGCGGACCTGTCGGATATTGACTTCGACAACATCAAGTACTTCGTGCGCTCCACCGAGGCCAAGGTCACCTCCTGGGACGACCTGCCCGAGGACATCAAGATGACCTACGACCGCATCGGCATCCCCGAGGCGGAGAAGCAGCAGATGATCGCCGGCGTCAGCGCGCAGTACGAGTCGGAGGTGGTGTACAACTCGATCCGCGAGGACCTGGAGTCCAAGGGCGTGGTCTTCCTGGACACCGATTCCGGGCTGCGCGAGCACCCGGAGCTGTTCCAGGAGTACTTCGGCAGCGTGATTCCGGCCGGGGACAACAAGTTCTCCGCACTGAACACCGCCGTGTGGTCCGGCGGGTCCTTCGTGTACGTCCCGCCGGGGGTGCACGTGGACATCCCGCTGCAGGCCTACTTCCGGATCAACACCGAGAACATGGGCCAGTTCGAGCGCACGCTGATCATCGTCGACGAGGACGCCTACGTGCACTACGTCGAGGGCTGCACCGCGCCGGTGTACCGGTCGGACTCGCTGCACTCCGCGGTGGTGGAGATCATCGTGAAGAAGGGTGGCCGGTGCCGGTACACCACCATCCAGAACTGGTCCAACAACGTCTACAACCTGGTCACCAAGCGCACCCGGGCCGAAGAGGGCGCGACCATGGAATGGGTGGACGGCAACATCGGCTCCAAGGTGACGATGAAGTACCCGTCGGTGTGGATGACCGGCGAGCACTCCAAGGGCTCGGTGCTCTCGGTGGCCTTCGCCGGCGAGGGCCAGCACCAGGACACCGGCGCCAAGATGCTGCACCTGGCGCCGCACACCTCCTCCACGATCATCTCCAAGTCGGTGTCGCGGTCCGGCGGACGCAGCTCCTATCGCGGCCTGGTGCAGGTGAACCCGGGTTCGCACCACTCCGCCTCCACGGTCAAGTGCGATGCGCTGCTGGTGGACACCATCTCGCGCAGCGACACCTACCCGTACGTGGACATCCGCGAGGACGACGTGACGATGGGCCACGAGGCCACCGTCTCCAAGATCAGCGACGACCAGCTGTTCTACCTGATGAGTCGCGGCCTCACCGAGGACGAGGCGATGGCCATGATCGTGCGGGGCTTCATCGAGCCGATCGCCAAGGAACTCCCGATGGAGTACGCCCTGGAGCTCAACCGGCTGATCGAACTGCAGATGGAAGGCGCCGTCGGGTAGCGGCGACCGCCACCATTCCTCCCGGCTTTCCCACTGAAGAGAAGGGTTCTGGGGCCGAGGCGCCCTGAGCAGATGACGACCACGCAGAGCACCACCGAGACCCAGGGTGCGGCAGCCGCCCCGAACGGCCTGGCCGAGCACTCGCACGTCGGGGGGCGCACCGTGCGCACCTCCGGCGTGGAGTCGCACCTGCACCCGATCGGTTCGGCGAACATCGCCGACCACCCGGTGCCCACCAGCAAGAGCGAACTGTGGCGATTCACCCCGCTACGCCGGCTGCGCAACCTGCACGCCGACGCGCCGTTCGGGACGCCGTCGATCACCACCGACGCGTCCGTTCCGGACGGGGTGCAGGTGCGCACCGTGTCCGGCGAGCAGGCGGTCGCCCTGAAGGGCAGCTCCGGCTACCTGCCCACCGACCGGTTCACCGCCCGGATCATGGCCGAGGTGCCTGACACCCTGCTGGTGGACGTGCCGGCCGAGCAGGCCGTGACGGAGCCGGTCGTGATCACCCTGAAGGGATCGGACGCCGCCTCGGCACAGGCCGGTCACCTGCTGATCCGGATCGGGACGCACGCCCGCGCCGATGTTGTGCTGCAGCACGAGGGTTCGGCCACCGCAGCGCAACTGGTCGAGATCTCGGTCGGGGACGGCGCCACCGCGAACATCGTCACCGTCGCGGACTGGTCCCCGGATGCGGTGCACCTGGCACACCACAACATCGCCGTGGGCCGGGACGCGCGGGTCAAGCACACCACGCTGACCTTCGGCGGCGACCTGGTCCGCACCGCGATCGACGTCGACTATCGCGGCCCCGGCGGGGATGTCGAACTGCTGGGGTTGTACTTCGCCGACGCCGGCCAGCACCTGGAGCACCGGATCTTCGTCGACCACGACGCCCCGAACTGCCGCTCCCGGGTGCTGTACAAGGGTGCGCTGCAGGGTGACGCCGCCCGCACGGTGTGGATCGGCGACGTGCTGATCCGCCAGGAGGCGGAGGGCACCGACACCTACGAGATGAACCGCAACCTGCTGCTGACCGACGGCTGCCGGGCGGACTCGGTGCCCAACCTGGAGATCGAGACCGGCGAGATCGTCGGTGCCGGCCACGCCAGCGCGACCGGCCGGTTCGACGACGAGCACCTGTTCTACCTGCAGTCCCGCGGCATCAGCCCCGACATGGCCAAGCGCCTGGTGGTGCGCGGCTTCTTCGGCGAGGTGCTGCACAAGATCGGCATTCCGGCGGTGGTGGACCGCATCACCGAGACCATCGAACGCGAGTTGGCCATCACCGGCAACTGATCCGGTCGCTGCTGCCTCACACGACAACGGGAGAGAAGAAAACCCATGGCAACACTTGAGATCTCCGATCTGCACGTCTCGGTAATCGCCGACGACCAGCCCAAGGAGATCCTGCGCGGCGTCAACCTGACGGTGCGCTCCGGCGAGACGCACGCCATCATGGGCCCCAACGGGTCCGGGAAGTCCACGCTGGCCTACGCCATCTCCGGGCACCCGAAGTACCGGGTGACCTCCGGATCGGTGACGCTGGACGGGGCGGACCTGCTGTCCATGACGGTGGACGAGCGGGCCCGGGCCGGGCTGTTCCTGGCCATGCAGTACCCGGTGGAGATCCCGGGCGTGTCCACCTCCAACTTCCTGCGCACCGCGGCCATCGCCGTGCGCGGCGAGGCACCGCCGGTGCGGCAGTGGCTCAAGGAGGTCAAGGGTGCCATGGCCGACCTGCAGATGGACCCCGACTTCGCCGAGCGGAACGTCAACGAGGGCTTCTCCGGTGGAGAGAAGAAGCGGCACGAGATCCTCCAGATGGCGTTGCTCAAGCCCAAGTTCGCGATCCTGGACGAGACCGACTCCGGCCTGGACATCGACGCCCTGCGCATCGTGTCCGAGGGCGTCAACCGCTACCAGCAGGTCTCCGCGGAGGCCGGCCAGGCCGTCGGGGTGCTGCTGATCACGCACTACACCCGGATCCTGCGCTACATCCACCCGGACTTCGTGCACGTCTTCGTGGCCGGCCGGGTGGTGGAGTCCGGCGGCGCCGAGCTCGCCGAGGAGCTCGAGACCGACGGCTACGTGCGGTTCACCGGCGTCGGCGTGCCCGCCTGAGATGGCGTCCGGTGTCGACACCGTCACCGCCGCTCGGCCGGCGGAGGTGACGGGTGCGCCGGGTTCCGGGGAGCCCGGTGCCCGGCTGGACCTGGGTCCGGTGCGGGCCGACTTCCCGATCCTGAGTCGCACGGTGCGTGACGGGAAGCCGTTGGTGTACCTGGATTCCGGTGCGACCTCGCAGCGGCCGGTGCCGGTGATCGACGCCGAGCAGGAGTTCGTCACCGATCACTACGCCGCGGTCAAGCGGGGCGCCCATCAGTTGGCGGACGAGGCCACCGAGTACTTCGAGGGCGCGCGCGCCCGGTTGGCCGGGTTCGTCGGGGCGCAGCGGCCGGAGGAACTGGTGTTCACCGCCGGCGCGACCGCGTCGCTGAACCTGCTGGCCTACTCGATCGGCAACGCCGGGGTGGCCGGGGGCGAGGCGGCACGGTTCGCGGTCGGGCCCGGCGACGAGATCCTCGTCACCGAGATGGAGCACCACGCGAACCTGGTGCCGTGGCAGGAGTTGTGCCGGCGGACGGGGGCGACGCTGCGCTGGTTCGGGCTGACCGACGCCTTCCGGCTCGACCTGTCCACCCTGCACGAGCTGATCACCGCGCGCACCAAGGTCGTGGCGCTGACCCACCAGTCCAACGTGCTCGGCACCATCCCGCCGGTGGCCGAGCTGGCCGAGGCGGCGCACCGGGTGGGGGCGGTGGTGGTGCTGGACGCCTGCCAGTCGGTTCCGCACCGGCCGGTCGACTTCCCGTCCCTGGGCGTGGATTTCGCCGCGTTCTCCGGTCACAAGATGTTGGGCCCGACCGGGATCGGCGGGCTGTACGGCCGGTACGACCTGCTGGCCGCCTTGCCGCCGTTCCTCACCGGCGGGTCGATGATCGAGGAGGTCCATCTGGACCACTCGACCTACCTGCCGCCGCCCGCCCGGTTCGAGGCCGGTACCCCGCCGGTGACCCAGGCGGTGGCCCTGGCGGCGTCCGCGGACTACCTGTCCGACCTGGGCATGCCGACGGTGCAGGCGCATGCGCAGGAGCTGACCGGCCTGGCGCTGGACGGGCTTTCGCGGCTCGACGGGGTGCGGATCCTGGGTCCGTCGGACGTTGTGGACCGGGGGCCGGCGGTGTCGTTCGTGGTGGAGGGGATCCACCCACACGACGTCGGCCAGTTGCTGGACGACGCCGGGGTGGCGGTCCGGGTGGGTCACCACTGTGCCTGGCCGCTGCATCGCCGCTACGGGGTGCTCGGGTCGGTGCGGGCGACGTTCGGCGTGTACAACACCCCCGACGAGGTGGACGCCCTGGTCGACGCGGTGGTTGCCGCGCAGCGATTTTTCCGGGACCGGTGAGCGCCATGCAGATGGAGCAGCTGTACGCCGAGATCATCCTGGACCATTCCCGGGCGCCGCACCATGCCGGGCTGCGCGAGCCGTTCGATGCGCAGGCGCACCAGGTGAACCCGACCTGCGGTGACGAGATCACCTTGCGGCTGTTGCTGTCCGGCCCCCAGGACGGGGCTCTCGCGGCTGGCGGTGGTTCTGGTAGCGGTGGTTCTGGTAGCGGTGGTTCCGGTAGCGGTGGTTCCGGTGGTGACGGCGACCCGGCGGCCGGGGCGGTGGTGCGCGACGTGTCGTACCAGGCGCTGGGGTGCTCCATCTCGCAGGCGTCCGCCTCGGTGCTGACCGATCTGGTGATCGGGCGGCCGCTGCCGGAGGCGCTGCGGCTGATGGCCGCGTTCGACGCGATGGTCACCAGCAAAGGCGCCGATCCGGGCGACGAGGATTTGCTCGGTGATGGGGTCGCCTTCGCCGGGGTGGCCCGCTATCCGAACCGGGTGAAGTGTGCGCTGCTGGGCTGGATGGCCTTCAAACAGGCCGCCGTGCAGTTGGTCGGGGCCGAAACGGTGTGACAGGGAGAATGGACATCATGAACGAGCAGAACACCTATGGCCGGACGGTCGTCGACGAGCGGTCTGACGTCGGGACCGGTGCGACCGACGACCGGGCGGGCCGCAGCGCTGCCGATCTGGACCAGGTCGCGGGTGCTGCCGGGACCGTCCCGGCCGGCGATGCGGTCGCGGCCGCTCCGAACGGCGGGGCCGGAGCCGTTGCCGGCTCGGACCTGGCGACGCTGGACGACATCGAAGAGGCGCTCAAGGATGTCGTCGATCCCGAACTGGGCATCAACGTGGTCGACCTCGGGCTGGTGTACGACCTGCAGGTGGGTGCCGACAACGTGGCGACCATCGACATGACCCTCACCAGCGCGGCGTGCCCGCTGCAGGACATGATCGAGGACCAGGTGTCGGCGGCGCTGATGGGCGGCCCCACGCCGCTGGTGGCCGACTTCCGCATCAACTGGGTCTGGCTGCCGCCGTGGGGACCGGAGAAGATCACCGACGACGGCCGCGACCAGCTCCGCGCCCTGGGCTTCAACATCTGACCGGCCGAGCTTCTGCCGGACCGGACCCTCGGCGGCGCCCCGGTCCAGTCGGCTGCGCGGATGAAATGTTCACCACCAGTCACAGGCGCCCCAAACGCTCGCATGTGATCAGCGCGCGAGTGGGTCGGGCAATCACAGCCAGGCGGGGCGGGCGAGCGACCAGTTCCCCGGCACGGGGCAATCGGGTCGATTCAGCACTGCCTCCCGGTAGAGCTGAATGATGCGCGGTCGGTCGTACCTGGCGGTCGCAAAGTCGTAGTGCTCGATTCCGTATCCGTGGCCGCGGAACCATCGGTCTCGGGCATCGCGCGAAGCGATGATCTTATGGGCGTCGGGCCGGTTGTTGTACTTGTGGGCGCCGTCGCCCTCCAATACCACCCCGGCGCGTGGGTCCAAGTGGTCGGCGCGATACGCGGTGTGCCCATCGTCCACCCACGCGTTCGACAACGGCACTGAGAGACCTTCCTCGATGAAGGCAAGGCGCCCGAGCGATTCCAGTGGCGACTCGGTCCGAGGTTCGCCATGAGCCACGGCCCAGGCGGCTCGCTGAATCCCGCGATAGCCGCGCATCTGATCGACGATCCGGAGCAAGGCCTCCGCAGGGACTCTCCGATGAAGCGCGTAGTCCACCGCGACGAGCGTATCCGGCTCTACGCAACCATTGTGGGTCGGCGGGTTCGGATCCGTGTCGGTTGGTGATCTTGCCAGAGGATTCC
>DASSTH010000501.1:0-5467 GCA_035708025.1 Nakamurella sp.
CCGGACGTTCCGTCACCGGACGTTCCGTCACCGGACGTTCCGTCACCGGACGTTCCGTCACGGGAAGCCCCGTCGCCGGCCGGCTCGTCACCGGACGTTCCGTCACCGGAAGCCCCGTCACCGGAAGCCCCGTCACCGGTCGGCTCATCGCCGCAGCCCCCGGGGGGCCGGTCACCGCAAGCCGTCCCGTCACCCCAGGCTGCCCCGGTGGGGCAGAACCCGGGTACGGCGGAGTTCGAGCGGGTGATCGGCGGCGACACCCGTGACCCGCATGCGATCCTCGGCCGGCACCCGCAACCCGACGGGTCGACCGTGATCCGCACCCTGCGGCATCACGCCAAGGGCGTCACGCTGCTGACCGGCGGCACCGAGACCCCGCTGGAGCACACCCACGGCGGCATCTTCTCCGTCACCGTGCCCGGCGAGGTGGGCGACTACCGGCTGCGGGTGGACTACGGCCCGGGCGCCGTGTACGAGGTGGACGACCCGTATCGCTGGCTGCCCACGGTCGGCGAGATGGACCAGTACCTGATCGGCGAGGGCCGACACGAGCAACTCTGGCAGGTGCTCGGCGCCCACGTGCGCAGCTATCCCACCCCGGGCGGCGAGGTGTCCGGCACCTCGTTCGCGGTGTGGGCGCCGAACGCCCGAGGGGTGCGGGTGTCCGGCGACTTCGACCACTGGACCGGCGCCGGCACGCCGATGCGCATGCTCGGCTCATCCGGCGTGTGGGAGCTGTTCATCCCCGGCGTCGGCGACGGAACCCGTTACAAGTACCAGATTCTCGGCCGCGACGGCGTCTGGCGGGACAAGGCCGACCCGCTGGCGTTCTCCACCGAGGTACCGCCGGCGACCGCGTCGGTGGTGGCCACCGGCCGGCACCGCTGGGGCGACGCGGACTGGATGGCCACCCGGGCGGAGCAGGGCTGGGCGGCCCGTCCGATGTCCATCTACGAGGTGCACGCCGGATCATGGCGACAGGGCCTGTCGTACCGGGAACTGGCCGACCAGCTGGTGGACTACCTGGCCGAGACCGGTTTCACCCACGTGGAATTCCTGCCACTGGCCGGCCATCCGTTCGGCGGCTCGTGGGGCTACCAGGTCACCTCCTACTACGCCACGGACTCCCGGTTCGGCACCCCGGACGACTTCCGCCACCTGGTGGACACCCTGCATCGCAACGGCTACGGGGTGATCCTGGACTGGGTGCCGGCGCACTTCCCGCGGGACGCCTGGGCGCTGGCCCGGTTCGACGGCACCCCGCTGTACGAGCACCCGGATCCGCGACGCGGCGAGCAACCGGACTGGGGCACCTACGTGTTCGACTTCGGCCGGCCCGAGGTGCGCAACTTCCTGGTCGCCAATGCGCTGTTCTGGTTGGAGGAGTTCCACCTGGACGGGCTGCGGGTGGATGCGGTGGCCTCCATGCTCTACCTGGACTACTCGCGGCAGCCGGGCGAGTGGGTGCCGAACCAGTACGGCGGCAACGAGAACCTGGACGCCGTGTCGTTCCTGCAGGAGACCAATGCCACCGTCGGCAAGCGGGTGCCCGGGGCGGTGATGATCGCCGAGGAGTCCACCGCCTGGCCGGGAGTCACCCGGCCCACCCACCTGGGCGGGCTGGGCTTCGGGCTGAAGTGGAACATGGGCTGGATGCACGACACGCTGGCGTACGTGGCGCGCGATCCGATCCACCGCTCCTGGCATCACAACGACATGACGTTCTCCATGATGTACGCCTACTCCGAGCAGTTCGTGCTGCCGCTCTCGCACGACGAGGTGGTGCACGGCAAGGGATCGCTGTGGGGCAAGGTGCCCGGCGACGACTGGCGCAAGGCGGCCACCCTGCGTGCCTACTACGCCTACATGTGGGCACACCCCGGCAAGCAGTTGCTGTTCATGGGCGGTGAGCTGGGCAACCCGGCCGAATGGAGCGAGGCCGGCCAGCTGCCCTGGGAGTTGCTGGACTCCCCGCTGCACGCCGGGATCCGCGGCGTGATCGGCGATCTGAACCGCATCTACCGGTCCCATCCGGCGCTGTACAGCCAGGACTTCTCCCCCGCCGGCTTCACCTGGATCGACGCCAACGACCGGGACGGCAACGTGTTCGCGTTCCTGCGGTGGGCGGCGGACGGGTCGCCGCTGGCCTGCATCGTGAACTTCTCCGCGGTGCCGCACCAGCGCTACCGGGTCGGCCTGCCGGTGCCCGGTGCCTGGCGGGAGGTGCTGAACACCGACGCCCAGCTCTACGGCGGCTCGGGGGTGGGCAACCTGGGCCGGGTGCTGGCCGAGCAGCGGTCCATGCACGGGCAACCGGCCTCCGCCGAGATGGCCCTGCCTCCGCTGGGGGCGGTATGGCTCGTGCCGGACGACACCATCTGACCCGCAGCCGGCGTAGCCCGGGCGGCCGGGCGCTGGCCGGGGTGGCGGTGCTGCTGTGCCTGCTGGCGGCGGGTGCGGCGATCGCCGCCGGACTGCGGCTGACCGGCGGCGGTGACGGCGGCGCCGGCGGGACGCCGATGGCGGCCGAACGCATCGATCCGCAGACCAGCGGGCTGGCGATCCGGCGGGTGCCGGACGGCAGCCAGGGTCCGCTGGCGGCGGCGCAGGAGTCGTTGGTGGCGGCGGTGATCAGCGACCTGGACGACTTCTGGGCGACCACCGTGCCGGCCGTGGCCGGGCAGGACTTCACGCCGTTGCGCGGCGGGGTCACCGCGGTGGACTCCGCGGCGCCCACCGGCAGCACCGCTTGCGTGAGCCGGCCGGACCGGATCGGCGGCAACGCCTACTACTGCCCGGACGACGACGGCATCGTCTACGACTCCTCGGCGTTGGTGCCGGTGCTGCTGTATCGCTACGGGGCGCCCGGTCTGGTGGGTGCCTTCGCGCACGAGTTCGGGCACGCCGTTCAGGCCCGCATCGGCCCCACCCCGGAGGAGCGCAACGCCCGCCCGGCCCGGTACCCGTCGCTGCTGATCGAGGCGCAGGGCGACTGCGACGCGGGGGCCTTCCTGCGCTGGGTGGTGGCCGGCAAGGCGCGGCACATCCATCTCGATGCCGGCGCGATGCTGGCCGCGGCCGGGCCGCTGCTGGACTTCGCCGATCCGGTGACCGTGCCGCCCACCGACTCCGCCGCGCACGGTCTGAGCCTGGACCGGCTGACCTCCCTGCTGCTGGGCTACCGCCAGGGGGCGGCCGCCTGCCATGCCATGACCGTGGACTCGCTGCACCCCACGCTGGGTGCGATCCGGCTGTCGCCGGGTGGCGCCGCCGCGCTGGTCACCCCCCGGTACGCCGGCACGCCGGAGGTGCTGGCCGCGGCCGGACGCTCGATCGCGGCCTTCACCGGCTCCCCCGTCACCGCCACCGCGGCACCGGCCGACCTGGCGTCCGCGGTGCCGTACGGGCAGTTCGCCGAGGCCACGGCGCTGGCGTTGGCAGTCGGTCGGCAGTCCTACGGCAGCGCGGCGGGGGCCGCGTGCTTCGCCGGCGCCTGGGCGGCTTCGGTGTTCGGCGACGCGCCTCCCGGGTCGTTGGGCTCCTGGCCGGGCGACGCCGACGAGGGCCTGGACCTGGTGCGCACCCGGGCGGGCGCGAGCTTCGCCGACGCCGCCGGGTATGCCGACGGCTTCCACCAGGGGGTCGCGGCATGCCGGTGACGGGAATCCGGTGGCGGGCGCGCCGCCGAATGTCGATCCGCTGGCGGGCCAGCCGACCACCGCCGATCCGGTGGCAGGCCGGCGTTCCACCCCGCATCCGCTGGCGGCTCCGCGGGCCGGTACTGCGACTCGTGGCGCCCGTCTTCGCGGCTGGGTTGGCACTGGGTGCCCTGGCCGGCTGCGGGGGCGGGTCGGCGCCCGCACCGGGGACGACGAGCGCCGCGAGCGGCGCGCCCGGCCTGCCGACGACCGGCGCGACGGCGTCCATCTCGGTGCGCAGCCCGGCGTTCGGCGCCGGTCAGCCGATCCCGGCCGAGTACACCTGCGACGGGGCCGGCGAGCCCCCGCCGCTGTCCTGGTCCGGCGTGCCGGGCAGCGCCGGGTCGGTCGCGCTGGTGGTGGACGACCCGGACGCCCCCGGCGGGACGTTCACGCACTGGGTGCTGGCCGGACTGCCGGCCACCGACGGATCGGTGCGGGGCGGCACGGTGCCGTCCGGCGCGGTGCAGGCGCTGAGCTCCGCCGGCTCGGCCGGCTGGACGCCGCCGTGCCCGCCGGGCGGTACCCACCACTACCGGTTCACGGTGTACGCGTTGAGCGGGCCGGCGCCGTTCGCGGACGGGGTCGGCACGCAGGAGGCGCTGGGCGCCATCCGGTCCGCCGCAGTTGCGAGCGGCACGCTCGTCGGGGTCTACTCGCGCAACTGACCCCGGCGCCGTCAAGCCACGCCCCGAGGGCGGTTCGGTTGCCGGGGCAATCCGGGAACGATCAGATTGCCCGCGGGTCCCCGACGAAAGGCAGGGCCGTCACATGGCGCGCGAGAACCCGAGCCACCTTCCGGATTCAATCACCATCGACGAACTCGACCAGCAAGCGCTTCAGGAGCTGAACCGCCGCGTCGACCCGCTCGGCGTGGTGTCGACCTACGTCACGGTGGACCCCGCGGACCCGGAAGCCGCCGGGATCGACATCGGCAACCGATACCGGGAGTTGCATCAGCGGATGAGTCAGTCCGACCGACAGTCCCGCAGCGGGGTGCTTGCGGGTCTGGATCGGTGGCGACCGGAGGTGGAACGACTGACCAGCCCGGTCGCGTCCGGGCGCGGTCGGGTGCTGTTCGCCGGTCTCAGCGACGGCTGGTCACTGCGGCTGGACAGCCAGATGCCGATGCCGAACCGGGTGGTGCTGGACGACGGTCCGTTCATCCACCCGTTGCTGGAAATGCTCGACGAGGGCCAGGCGGCCGGCGTGGCGTTGTTCTCCGGAGAGTCCGGACGGCTGCTGGAGTGGCGGCTCGGACGGCTGCGGCCGCTGCAGGAGTTCCAACGGCAGGAGGCCGAGGCGCCACACGAGCGAGCGGGCCAGATCGGCGGAGGCCCGCCAGGACAGTTCCACACCCCGATCGCCGAGCACCGGGAGGCCCGCGACCGGGACTTGGCGCAGCGCTTCCTGGCACGCATCGCCGACGCGGTGGCCGGCGAAGCGGCCGGGCGCGGCTGGACACGCATGGTGGTCAGCGGCGGCCGGCGCTGGACCGGTGTGCTCGCCGACCAGCTGCCAGAGCCGCTGCGCGGCCTGGTGATCGAAGAGCATCGGGTGCTGGCCGGGCTGAGCCACCAGGCGGTGACGGACGCCGTCACCGACCGCCTGCACGAGGACCATCTGGCCACCGAACGGCGCCTGGTCGAGCGGATCCGGGAGGCCGGGCTGGCCGGGACGGCGGCGTTGGGGCTGTCGGAGGTGACGGCCGCTCTGAACGAGGGCCGGGTGGCGCATCTGGTCTACGACCCGGAGGTCCGCTATTCCGG
>DASSTH010000502.1:0-5874 GCA_035708025.1 Nakamurella sp.
CGCTTCATGATGAAGGTGCTGGTGGGTTATCCCAGCGCCACCGAGGAATTCGTCATCGTGGAGCGGGCGATCGGCCTGGAGGCCGTGGTGCACCGGGTGCTCACCCCGGAGCGGCTGACCGACCTGGCCGACGAGGCGCGCCGGGTGTACCTGGACCCCGCGCTTTCCGAGTACGCGGTGCGGCTGGCCGGGGCCACCCGGGACCCGGCCGCGGTCGGGCTGGGTGAGCTCAGCCGGTACCTGACCTACGGGGCCAGCCCGCGGGCGTCCATCAACCTGATGCTGGCCGCCCGGGCCCTTGCCTACCTGCGCGGCCGGGAGTACGCGATCCCGCAGGATCTCGTCGATCTGGCGCCGGACGTGTTCCGGCACCGCTTGGTGCTGTCCTACCAGGCGCTGGGCGACGACGTCACCGCCGACGAGCTGCTGCTGCGGATCATGGCTGCGCTCCCGGTGCCCGATGTCGCGCTGTCCGACCGGCACTGACGGCGTCGAGACAGATCATGGCCAGCGCCCCGGAGCGGCTGTTGCACCGGCTGGAGTGGCACGTGGTGCGCCGGTTGGACGGGATCCTGCAGGGGTCCTATCGCACGGTGTACCGCGGCATCGGCACCGACTTCACCGGCCTGCGCCCGTATCAGCCCGGTGACGACGTGCGCCATCTGGACTGGAACGTCACCTCGCGGTTGGACGAGCCGTACGTGCGGCTGTACACCGAGGACCGGGACCTGACCGCATGGCTGGTGGTGGACACCTCACCGTCCATGCGGTTCGGGTCGGGGACGGTGGGCAAGGACGCGGTGTCCGCCGAACTGGCGGTCGCGCTGGCCCGGCTGCTGACCCTGGGCGGCCACCGGGTGGGCCTGATCGCCTACGACAACACCGGGCACCGCCTGGTGCCCCCGCGTACCGGACGCACGCACGTGCTGCGACTGGCGCACGAGCTGTCGCATCCTGGTCCGCCGGCGCCGCCCGGACCGCCGACCGACCTGGTGGCCATGCTGCACCTGGCCGCCGGCACCATCCGTCGCCGCTGCCTGGTGTTCGTGATCTCCGACCTGATCGGCGCGCCGGGCTGGGACCGTCCGTTGCTGCGGCTGTCCCACCGGCACGAGGTGGTGGTGATCCGGGTGGTCGACCCGGCCGAGCGCGAGCTGCCGGATCAGGGCCTGGTGGTGGTCGAGGACGCCGAGACCGGTGAACAGCTGGTACTGGATTCCGGCGACCCGTCGTTCCGCGAGGAACTCTCGAAGCAGGTGGACCGGCGGGACCGGGAGATCGACGACCTGCTGGGCCGGGCCGGGGTGTCGGCGCACCTGGTGTCGACCGATGAAGACCTGGCAGAGCGGCTGGTGGACATGGTGCGCCGGTCCGGGTGGCACCGGTGACCGGGCAGCCGGTGACGAGCCATCCGGTGACGAGTCAACCGAGGACCCGCCAACCGGTGACGAGCCACCCGGTGACCGGGCAACCGGTGACGGGCCACCCGGTGACGGGGCATCCGGTGGCCCGGCGACCGGTCGGCGGGCACCGGTCATGAGTTTCGGTGTTCCCCTGCTGCTGCCGGTGGCGGCGCTTCTGCTGCTGGCCGCCGGGCTCGGATACCGGGCCGCGGTGCGACGACGCCGGGACGTCACGCTGCGCCTGTCGACGTCCGTCACCGCCCCCGCTCACCGGCACCGGAACCCCGGCCTGCGCCGGCACCTGCCGTACCTGCTGTTCCTCGGGGCGCTGGCGGTGCTGCTGTTCGGCCTCGCCCGGCCGACCGCGACCGTCCCGACGCTGCGCACCGCGGGCACCGTCATCCTCGCCTTCGACGTGTCCAACAGCATGTCGGCCGACGACGTGACGCCGAGCAGGTTCGGCGCGGCGCAGGAGATGGCCAGGGCCTTCGTGCAGGACCAGTCGGACTCCGTCGACATCGGTGTGGTCGCCTTCGGGCAGGGCGGATTCACCACGGTGCAACCCACCAACGACCACGCCGAGGTGCTCGCCGCCATCGACCGCCTGCACCTCGGCGGCGCCACGTCGCTGGGACAGGCCATCCTGACGTCGCTGGGCACCATCGCCGGCCGCACCGTCACCCTGCCGCGCACCGACGCGGCAGCCGGCGACCAGACACCGGTCACCGCGCCGCCGACCGGCATCGGCTATCGGGCCGACGCCACCATCGTGCTGTTGTCGGACGGCGAGAACACCGGCGGACCGGACGTGCAGGCGGCCGCGCAACTGGCCGCGGCCGCCGGGGTGCACATCCAGGCGGTGGGCGTGGGCACCGACCAGGGTGCGGTGATCGGCGTGGACGGGTACCAGGTGGCAACCGCGCTGAACGCGGAGGAGCTGATGGAGCTGGCCAAGGTCACCGGGGGGAGCTACTACCCGCTGGCCGACGCCTCCCAGGTCGCCGGGCTGGCCTCCGCGCTGCCGCTGCGCACCCAGGTCGCCGGCCGGCCGGTGGAGTTGACCGGCCTGGCGACCGGAGCGGCGATGCTGCTGCTCACCGCGGGCGCCGTGCTGATGATCCGCTGGCACGGGAGGGTGGTCTGATGGGCGCCCCGGCGCTGTCGCTCGCCTGGCCGTGGGCACTGTTGGCCGCGCTGGCGGTGCCGCTGATCGGGGCGATCTGGTGGTGGATGCGGCGCCGCCGGCGCCGGTTGGTGCTGCGGCTGCCGAGCCTCGCGCTGGTGCGGCTGGCGCTGCCCGCGACCACCCGCTGGCGGCGCCGCATCCCGGTCGTGCTGTTCGTCGCGGGGCTGCTGGTGCTGACCGGCGGGGTGGCCCGGCCGCAGGCGCAGGTTCAGGTGCCGCACAACGAGACCACCTTCCTGCTCGCGCTGGACGTGTCCGGGTCGATGTGCGCCACCGACGTCCCGCCCAACCGGCTGACGGCCGCCGTGCAGGCCGCGCAACGGTTCATCCAGCAACAACCGGCCGGCACCCGGATCGGCATCATCGCCTTCTCCGGCAACGCCCAGGTGATCGCCGCCCCGACCAGCGACCACGAGGCGCTGCAACGCTCGCTGCAGGGACTGACCACGGAGCGGGCCACCGCCATCGGCATGGCCATCCTGGCAGCGATCGACGCGGTCGCGCAGATCGACCCCGCGGTCGCGCCGACCGGCGACGTGCTGGGCCAGCCCACCGATCCGGCCGACGGGACCGGCGGCTCCACCGCCCCGGGCGGGGCGGCCGGCGGCCCGGTCGCGGACGGTGAGTACCAACCGGAGACCATCGTGGTGCTGACCGACGGGCAGAACACCCGGGGCGTCGATCCGGTGACCGCCGCCGGCCAGGCCGCGGCGCGCCGGCTGCGGATCTACACGATCGGCTTCGGCACCACCAACCCCACCCAGTTGATGTGCACGCCGGGCCAGGTCGGCGACGGGGGCTACGGCGGAGGGTTCGGCGGCGGCGGCTTCGGCGGCGGCTACGGCGGTGGCGGCGGCGGCCGGCGCTTCTCGTTGAGCATCGACGAGCAGACCCTGAAGACCGTGGCCGGGATGACCGGAGGCACCTACTACCGGGCGCAGGACGCCGCCCAGCTGAACAGCGTGCTGCTGGGACTGCCGAAGGTGGTGACGGTGCAACGGCAGACGGTCGAGCTGACCGTGTGGTTCACGCTGGCCGGTGCCGTACTGGCGATGGCGGGCGTGGGGCTGTCGCTGTGGTGGAACCGCGGGCCGAGGTGACCGCGCGCAACTGCGTGCGTCCTGCAGATTGCGCGTAATTCCGCGCAATCTGCAGGACGCATTGGGTGGGGACGGCCCTCCGGCACCCGACAGGGGCCCCTCGACGGCCCGGCCGGGCGGTGACCGACGGTTACGCTGACCGCCATGTGCGGAATCGTGGGGTACACCGGCACCCGCCCGGCACTGCCGCTGATCATGGGTGGACTGGCCCGGTTGGAGTACCGCGGGTACGACTCCGCCGGCGTGGCCGTGCTGCGTCCGGGCGGCGACCTGGTCACCGCCCGCAAGGCCGGGGTGCTGGACAACCTGCGCGCCGAGATCGGTGACGGGGCCCACCTGACCGGCTCGGTCGGAATGGGCCACACCCGGTGGGCCACCCATGGCGGGCCCACCGACCGCAACGCCCATCCGCACACCGATGCGACCGGACGGCTGGCGCTGGTGCACAACGGCATCGTGGAGAACTTCGCCGCGCTGCGCGCCGAGCTGGAGGCCGGCGGCGCCGAACTGGCCAGCGACACCGACACCGAGGTGGTCGCCCACCTGCTCGGCCGGGCGTTCGCCGAAGGGCCCACCGCCGGGGATCTGGCCGGCAGCCTGCGCGCGGTGTGCCGGCGACTGCACGGCACCTTCACCCTGGTCGCCGCGCACGCCGACCGGCCGGGTGAACTGGCCGCCGCCCGCCGCTCGTCCCCGCTGGTGCTGGGGGTCGGCGACGGCGAGATGTTCCTGGCCAGTGACGTATCGGCGTTCTTGGAACACACCCGGGACGCCGTCGAACTCGGCCAGGACCAGGTCGTCAGCATCACCGCCGACGGCTATACCGTCACCGACTTCCACGGAAACCCGGTGCAGGGCAGGCAGTTCCATGTGGACTGGGACATCGCGGCGGCCGAACGCGGCGGTTACCCGACCTTCATGGACAAGGAGATCGCCGAGCAACCGGCGGCCCTGGCGGACACGCTGCGCGGGCACTTCGACGGCGGCCGCATCGTGTTGGACGAGCAGCGCATGGGCGAGGACGAGTTGCGCACCGTGGACAAGGTGTTCGTGGTGGCGTGCGGCTCGGCCTACCACTCCGGGCTGGTGGCCAAGTACGCCATCGAGCACTGGACCCGGCTGCCCGTCGAGGTGGAGTTGGCCAGCGAATTCCGGTACCGCGACCCGGTTCTGGACCGGGACACGCTGGTGGTGGCGGTGTCCCAGTCCGGCGAGACGATGGACACCCTGGAGGCCATCCGGCACGCCCGCCGGCAGAAGGCCAGGGTGCTGGCGGTGTGCAACACCAACGGGTCGCAGATCCCGCGCGAGTCCGACGCGGTGCTGTACACCCACGCCGGGCCGGAGATCGGCGTCGCGTCCACCAAGGCGTTCCTGGCCCAGGTGGCCGCCAACTACCTGGTCGGGCTGGCGCTGGCGCAGGCCCGCGGCACCAAGTACCCCGACGAGGTGGCCCGCGAATTCGAGCAGTTGTGCCTGATCCCGGACGCGGTGGCCGAGACGCTGGCCGGCATGGACGCGGTGCGAGCGGTGGGCCGGGAGCTGGTGGACGCCAAGGCGGTGCTGTTCCTGGGCCGGCACGTCGGGCACCCGGTGGCGCTGGAGGGTGCGCTCAAGCTCAAGGAACTGGCCTACATGCACGCCGAGGGGTTCGCCGCCGGGGAGTTGAAGCACGGCCCGATCGCGCTGGTCGAGCAGGGGCTGCCGATCGTGGTGGTGATGCCATCGCCCAAGGCGCAACCGGTGCTGCACTCCAAGCTGCTGTCCAACATCCGGGAGATCCAGGCGCGCGGCGCGCGCACCATCGTGATCGCCGAGACGGCCGACGACACCGTCGCGCCGTTCGCCGACACGCTGATCGAACTGCCCCGGGTCCCGGCGCTGCTGCAGCCGCTGGTCGCCACCGTGCCGCTGCAGATCCTGGCCGCCGAGATCGCCCGCGGCCGCGGCTACGACATCGACAAGCCGCGCAACCTGGCCAAGTCGGTGACGGTGGAGTAGGCCGATGCGCGATCCACTGATCCCCCAGACCTTCGCCCGCCGACCGTGACCGGTCCCATCGACCCGTTGCAACCCGACCCGGTGCTCGGCCTGACCGGCGACCCGCTGCAGGTCCGTGGGGCGCACCTCGGCGCCGCGGCCGCCGCGTCCATGGTGACCGGGCTGACCGGCGTGCTGGGCGTGG
>DASSTH010000503.1:0-19547 GCA_035708025.1 Nakamurella sp.
ATGGCGAACATCGCCGGTCCGCCATAGGCCAGCGAGGCGTGCAGGATGTCCGGGGTATTGACGAAGAAGTTGGGCCGCATGTAGTCCGAGGCGCCCACCAGCTCGACCGCGTAGTCGGTCAGCTCCGCCTTGCCGGTCCGCCAGGTGAAGTAGGTGTAGGACTGCGAGAAGCCGACCTTGGCCAGCGTGTGCATCATGGCCGGCCGGGTGAACGCCTCGGCGAGGAAGATCACCTCGGGATGCGTGCGGTGCACCTCGGCGATCAGCCATTCCCAGAAGTTGACCGGCTTGGTGTGCGGGTTGTCGACCCGGAACACCGTCACCCCGTGCTCGATCCAGTACCGCACGATGCGCAACACCTCGGCATACAAGCCGGCCGGGTCGTTGTCGAAGTTCAGCGGGAAGATGTCCTGGTACTTCTTCGGCGGGTTCTCCGCATACGCGATGGAGCCGTCCGGGCGGGTGGTGAACCATTCCGGGTGCTGGCTCACCCACGGATGGTCCGGCGCGCACTGCAGCGCCAGGTCCAACGCCACCGACAGGCCCAGCTCGGTGGCCCGGGCGACGAACGCGTCGAAGTCCTCGATGGTGCCCAGCTCCGGGTGCACCGCGTCGTGCCCGCCGGCGGCCGAGCCGATGGCCCAGGGCGATCCGACGTCACCGGGCTGCGCGACCACGGAGTTGTTGCGGCCCTTGCGGTTCACCTCGCCGATGGGGTGGATCGGCGGCAGGTAGGCCACGTCGAACCCCATCCGGGCCACCCGCGGCAGTTGTTCGGCGGCGTCCGCCAGGGTGCCGTGCCGTACCGGCGTGCCGTCCTCCAGGATCTGCGCGTTCGCCGACCGCGGGAAGAACTCGTACCAGGAGCCGAACTCCGCCAGCGGCCGATCCACCCAGATGCGGTAGGTGTCCGATCGGGTGACCAACTCGCGGATCGGTTCCGCCACCAGCACCGGCCACAGGTCCGCGCCCAGCGCGGGGCCGATCCGCTCGGCGACCGGCAGCGAGGTGTCCTGCAGGGCCGTCACCGCCGCCCGGATCGCCCCGGCGTACCGGTGGCCCGGTCGTCGGCCGATCCGGGACAACAGCGCCGCACCGGTGGCCAGGTCGTTCGCCATCTCCTCGCCGGACTGCCCGGCGGCCGCCTTGGCCTCCACCGCGTGCCGCCAGGTACCCAGCGGGTCGCTCCAGGCCTCGATCTGCAGCGTCCACATGCCCATCCGGTCCGGCACCACCTGGGCGTGGAACCGGTCGGTGCCCCGCACCCCGGGAGCCATCCGCAGCAGCGGGCGGCGACGCGAGCCCTCCTGGTCGCTCCCGTCCGGTTGGCCGCGGGCCGGCCCGCCGGGGGGCACGAACAGCACGTTGGCCCCGACCGCGTCGTGGCCCTCCCGGAACACGGTGGCCGACACCTCGAGCACGGCACCCACGAACGACTTGGCCGGGAACCGGCCGCAGTCCACCGCCGGAGCCACGTCGGTGATCACGATGCGTCCAACCACGTGGCCAACCTACCCGGCAGGCGCGCACGTACACCCCCGCGCGACGGCCGGGCCGACACGCCCGCGCCGGCTCCGCGGTATCCGACCCCCTGCGGAGCGCGGTAGCGTCCAGGGGAAGGGGCGCGGCCGCCCCGCCGGTCGCGACGGGGACAGTCGGACCGGCCCGGCCGGCGGCCTGCGGTAGAACATCTGAATCGATACCACTTGCTGCGCGCCCCCCGGGCCCGGCGTGCGGCACGAACCACTGCGCGGGCCCCGAGAGACGAAGCTGGCTTGTCGTGAAGGCATACCGATCATTGACCGTGCGTCCCCAGCCGCCGGCCGCGTTGGCCCCGCTGGAACGCCTGATCCGCAACATGCGCTGGACCTGGCATCCTCCCACCCAGGACCTGTTCGCCCAGATCGACCCGAAGGCTTGGGTGGAACTCGGCCGCGATCCGCTCAAGCTGCTGGGCGCCGTCCCGGTGCACCGGCTGGACGAGTTGGCGGCCGATCAGGAGTTCCTGGAGCGGATGAACTCGCTGGCCGCCGACCTGGACCAGTACCTGGCGGCGCCGGGCTGGTACGCGCAGCGCCGGGAGGCCGTCGGCAGCCCGGCCGGGGCGTCCTATCCGAACGCGGTGGCCTACTTCTCCATGGAGTTCGGGCTGTCGGACGTGCTGCCCAACTTCTCCGGCGGCCTAGGCGTGCTCGCCGGCGACCACCTGAAGTCCGCCTCCGACCTGGGCGTGCCGATGATCGGGGTGGGGCTGTTCTACCGGTTCGGCTACTTCTCCCAGACGCTGTCGCCGGAGGGCTGGCAGCAGGAGGTGTACGCGGCCAACGACCCGCACTCGTTGCCGGTGGAGCGGGCCACCGACGCCGACGGGGCGCCGCTGGCCGTCACCGTGTCGCTGCCCGGGGAGCGCAGCCTGCACGCCCGGGTGTGGCTGGTGCGGGTGGGTCGCATCCCGCTGCTGCTGCTGGACTCCGACATCGAGTCCAACGACGACGGGCAGCGTCAGGTCACCGACCGGCTGTACGGCGGGGACCAGGACCACCGGATCAAGCAGGAGGTGCTGCTGGGCATCGGCGGCGTCCGGGCGGTGCGGGCGTACTGCGCGACCACCGGCTTCCCGCAGCCGGAGGTGTTCCACATGAACGAGGGGCACGCCGGCTTCTCCGGGCTGGAGCGGATGCGCACCCTGGTGGCCGAGCACGGCCTGTCGATGCCGGAGGCACTGGCCGCCGTGCGGGCCGGCACGGTGTTCACCACCCACACCCCGGTGCCGGCCGGCATCGACCGGTTCCCGGTGGACCTGGTTCGGCACTACCTGGACGCCGATCACGAGGGCAATTCCCGGCTGCTGCCCGGCATCCCGGCCGAGGACGTCATCGCCCTGGGCGCGGAGTCCGACCCGGCCCGGTTCAACATGGCCCACCTCGGGCTGCGGCTGGCCCAGCGCGCCAACGGGGTGGCCAAGCTGCACGGCGCGGTGTCCCGGCGGATGTTCGCCGGGCTCTATCCCGGCTTCGACGTCGACGAGGTGCCGATCGGCTCGGTCACCAACGGCGTGCACCTGCCCACCTGGCAGGACCGCGGCATGCGGCCGTTCGCCGAGCAGCTGGCCGACTGGCGCGACCTGACCTCCGCCGAGGACTGGCCGCGCACCGACAAGGTCGACCTGGCCGGATTGTGGGAGCAGCGCTGCCAGCTGCGCGGCCGGCTGGTGGACATGGCCAGGCGGGCGGTGCGGCAGTCCTGGACGCAGCGCGGCCTGACGCTGGCCGAGCTGGGCTGGACCGAGTCGATCCTGGACCCGGACATCCTGACCATCGGATTCGCCCGCCGGGTGTCCACCTACAAGCGGCTGACCCTGATGCTGCGCGACCGGGACCGGCTCAAGTCCATCCTGCTCGACGAGGAACGCCCGGTGCAGATCGTCATCGCCGGCAAGGCGCATCCCGCCGACGACGGTGGCAAGCGCTTCATGCAGGAGATGGTCACCTTCGCCGACGACCCGGAGATCCGCCACCGGGTGGTGTTCCTGCCCAACTACAACATGTCGATGGCCGCGGTGCTGTGCGCCGGGGCGGACGTGTGGCTGAACAACCCGATCCGCCCGCAGGAGGCCTCCGGCACGTCCGGGATGAAGGCGGCGCTGAACGGGGTGCTGAACCTGTCGATCTCCGACGGCTGGTGGGACGAGCTGTACGACGGGCACGACGGCTGGGTGATCCCGAGCGTGGACGTGCCGGACGAGCACCGGCGGGACGACCTGGAGGCCGCCGCGCTGTACGACCTGCTGGAGGACCGGGTGGTGCCGCTGTTCTACCAGCGCGGCGCGGAGGGCCGCCCGGACGGCTGGATCGAGGCGGTGCGGCACACCCTGAGCTACCTGGGGCCGCGGGTGCAGGCCACCCGGATGGTGCGGGACTACGTCGAGGAGTACTACGCACCGGCCGCCGCACACTCCCGGGTGATGACCGGCGACTGGACCGCCGCCAAGGACTTCGCCGCCTGGCAGGACCGGGTGCGGGCGGCCTGGCCCAGCATCCGGATCACCGGGGTGGACGTGTCCGGGATCGATACCGAGCCGGCGCTGGGCCACCCGATGACCGTGCGGGCGGTGGTCGACCTGGGCGGGCTGTCCGAGCAGGACGTCCAGGTGCAGACCGTGATCGGCCGGGTGGGCGCCGACCAGCAGCTGTACCAGCTCAACACGGTGCCCATGGAGCACGTGGGGGACGGTGACGGCTACCGCTTCCAGACGCAGGTGCCGCTGCGTCGCGCCGGTGCGCTGGGCTACACGGTGCGGGTGCTGCCGCGGCACCCGCTGCTGGCGTCACCGGCCGAGATGGGGCTGGTGACCACCCCGGAGTAGGCAGGACCGATGTCGGCGGCGGAGCCGGCGATTCCCGTCACCGCCCGGCGGCCGGGATTCCCGTCACCGCCCGTCCGGCGGTTCCCCTCACCGCGCGTCGCGTTTCCGTCACCGCCCGGTGGCCGGGATTCCCGTCACCGGCGGTCCGGCGGCTCCTCTCCGGTGCGGTGCGCGCGCAGCAACCACAGCGTCCGCCCGGGGATCGTCACCGCCACTCCGGCCGACAGCGGGGCCGGGTCGGCCGGCTCACCCGTGGGCGTGCCGGTGTCGACGACCGGCGTGTACGCCTCGCCGTACGGCGCGCCGGGCAGGGTGATCTCGCCGTCGGCCGGGTCGGCGTGCAGCACCAGCAGCCAGGAGTCGTCGGTCAACGGTTCGCCGTGCGGCCCGTGCCCCCGCACGTCCCGGCCGTCCACCCACATCGCCAGGGTGCGCCGCCCGCCGTCGAACCAGTCGGCGTCGGTCATCCGCTCGCCGGACGGCGCGAACCACACCAGGTCGGCCACCCCGTCTCCCCAGCGCGGCGAGCGGCCGGAGAAGAACTCGCCCTGGTGCAGCGCGGGAGCGTCGGCGCGCACGGCCAGGATGCGCCGGAAGAACGCCAGCATCGGCGCCGCCTGGCCGTCGGCGTCGTCCACCACTGCCTGCCAGTCCACCCACACCTGCGGCGAGTCGACGCAGTAGGCGTTGTTGTTGCCGTTCTGGGTGCGCCACAGCTCGTCGCCCATGCAGATCATCGGCGTGCCGGTGGACAGCAGCAGGGTGGCGGCCAGGTTGCGGGCCTGCCGGGTGCGCACCGCCAGGATCGCCGGGTCCACGCCGGCGCCCGGCGGGCCGTCCCCCTCGGCGCCGTACCCGGAACTGCGGTTGTCGTCGGTGCCGTCCCGGTTCTGCTGGCCGTTGGCCTCGTTGTGCTTGCGCGAGTAGGACACCAGGTCGCGCAGGGTGAATCCGTCGTGCGCGGTGACGAAGTTGATCGACGCCCAGGGCCGGCGGCCGTCACCGAACAGGTCCTCCGACCCGGACAGCCGGTAGCCCAGATCGCGCACGCCCGGGACGCCGCGCCAGAAGTCCCGCACGGTGCCCCGGAAGTGGTCGTTCCACTCCGCCCAACTGGAGCGGAACCGGCCGGTGGCGTACCCCTCGGCGGTGGCGTCCCACGGCTCGGCGATGAGCTTGCGCTCGCGCAGCAGCGGGTCCGCCTCGATCGCGGTCAGCAGCGCCGCGGCCGGGTCGAACGCCCCGCCGTGCGGCCGGCCCAGCACCGGGGCGAGGTCGAACCGGAACCCGTCCACGCCCAGTTCGCCGGCCCAGTAGCGCAGCGAGTCGGTGACCATCCGGATCACCGTCAGCGGCCCGGTGTCCAGGGTGTTGCCGGTGCCGGTCAGGTCCCGGCCGGCGAGGTAGTAGCCGCCGGGCGAGAGCCCGCGCCAGCTCAGCGTGATCGGCCGGTCCGGGCCGCCCTCGCAGGTGTGGTTGTAGACCACGTCCAGCACCACCTCGATGCCGGCGTCGTGCAGCGCGTCCACCATGGCGGCGAACTCGGCGGTCTCCTCGCCCGGCCGGCTGGCGTATCCGGGGTGCGGGGCGAAATAGCTGAGGGTGGAGTAGCCCCAGTAGTTGGGCCGGCCGGCCGCGGCCAGCAACGGTTCGTCGGCGTGCGCGTGCACCGGCAGCAGTTCCAGGGTGGTGACGTGCAGCGACCGCAGGTGCTCGATGACCGCCGGGTGCGCCACGCCGGCGAACGTGCCGCGCTGTGCCGCCGGCACCGCCGGATGCTGCCGGGTGAGCCCGCGCACGTGCGCCTCGTAGATCACCGTGTGCTCCCACGGCACATCCGGGCGGGCGCTGCCGGCGCGCACCGGCCCGCTCACCACCCCCAGCGGCACCTGGCCCAGGGTGTCCACACCGGGTGTGGCCGCGGCCGGCAGGTCGTACTCGGTGGTGTCCACCCGGCGGGCGTACGGGTCCAGCAGGATCTTGGCCTGGTCGGTGGCGGCGACCCGGTAGCCGTACCGCTGTCCGGCACCGACCCCCGGCACGAAGGTATGCCAGATGCCGTAGGTGTACTCGGCCATGTCCAGCCGGCGTTCCGCACCCAGCCGGTCCACCAGGCACAGTTGCACGCCGGTGGGGCCGTCCGATCCGGGGCTGGGATCCGCGACCACGGCGAAGTTGGTGCCGTCCGGCGTGACGGTGGCGCCCAGCGGGAACGGGCGGCCGGGGAACGGACTGGCCGGAGCGGACATGACCGTAGATTCTGGCGTACCCCCCGGTGCGTGCTGTCCCTCGCGGGTCCGGGGGGCCGCTGCGGGTCTCCGCGGCGAGCCGCTGCGGGTCCGGGGGCGGCTGCGGGTCCAGGGGCGCTGCGGGTCTTCGCGGGACGCGACGCGCGGCGGCCACCCCACGCCTCCGGGTCCGGATCCGGTGATGGGCAACAATGGCCCCCGTGACGATCACCATCCGGCCCCGGCCCGACTCCGTCCTGCACCTGTTCCAGGTGACGGTGCGCCGGGGAACGGCGCTGCTGCTGGACGCGGTGTCGCTGGAGGTGCTGGTCGACGAGCGGTGGGTGATCCTGGGGCCGAACGGAGCCGGCAAGTCCACCCTGATGGGGATCGCCGCGGCGCACCTGCATCCCACCGCCGGTCGGGCACACGTGCTGGGGGAGCGGCTGGGCGCCGTCAACCTCGCCGACCTGCGGCCCCGCATCGGGCTGTCCACCGCCGGGCTGGCCGCCCGGGTGCCGCCGCAGGAACGGGTGCGGGACGTGGTGGTGTCCGCCGGTTACGGGGTGCTGGGGCGGTGGCGCGAGGAGTACGACGAGATCGACTTCGCGCGGGCGCAGGAACTGATGGCCACCATGGGGGTGAGCGAGCTGGCCGACCGGCAGTTCGGAGTGCTCTCGGAGGGGGAGCGCAAGCGGGTGCTGGCGGCCCGGGCGCTGATGACCGACCCGGAGTTGCTGCTGCTGGACGAGCCCGCCGCGGGGCTGGACCTGGCCGGCCGGGAGGACCTGCTGGGCCGGCTGGCCGCGCTCGCGGTCGACCCCGCGGCACCGACCACGGTGCTGGTGACGCACCACGTGGAGGAGATCCCGCCGGCGTTCAGCCACGTGCTGCTGCTGCGGGCCGGCCGGGCGATCGCCGCCGGGCCGATGGAGCAGACCCTGACCGAGGAGAACCTGTCGGCGACGTTCGGCATGCCGCTGCAGCTGCAGGCCCGGCGCGGCCGGTACTTCGCCTACGCGGACTGACGGGAGGACATGGTGACCGGTTCCGGGACCGACGGGCGGGACGGTGCGCTGGTGCGGGTGGAGCGCGACGGCGCGGTCGGGGTGATCCGGCTGGACCGCCCGCCGGTGAACGCGATCAACAGCCAGATGCACCGGGAGCTGGAGGTGGCCGCCCGCGAGGTGGACGCCGACCCGGACATCCGCGCGGTGGTGCTGCACGGCGGGCAGAAGGCGTTCGCCGGCGGGGCCGACATCAAGGAGATGGCCGACCTCGGACCCGCCGAGATCGCGGTGTTCGGGCAGGGCCTGACCCGCGCGCTGGACGCGGTGGCCCGGATCCGCACGCCCGTGGTGGCCGCGGTGACCGGCTATGCGCTGGGCGGCGGGTTCGAGCTGGCGCTGGCCGCGGATTTCCGGGTGGTGGCCGAGGACGCCCGGCTGGGGCTGCCGGAGATCACCCTGGGCGTGATGCCGGGCGCCGGCGGTACCCAGCGGCTGCCCCGGCTGATCGGGGTCAGCGCGGCCAAGTTCCTGATCTTCAGCGGCGAACCGATGAGCGGCGAGGAGGCGTTCGCGCTGGGGCTGGCCCAGGAGGTGGTGCCCGCCGACCGGGTGCTGGAGCGGGCCATGCACCTGGCGTGGCGGTTCGCCCAGGGGCCCACCCAGGCGCTGATGGCGGCGAAGGCCTGCATCGACAACGGGATGGACGCCGACCTGGCCACCGGCCTGCGGATGGAGTCCGCGGCGTTCGCGGCGCTGTTCGCCACCGAGGACCAGAAGGCCGGCATGGCGAGCTTCATCGCCGAGGGGCCCGGCAAGGCGACCTTCACCGGCCGGTGAGCGCGCCCCCGGCTCGGGGCCGGCATGGATCAACGTCGCAGGCATGGATGAAAGTCGGGGATGTGTGACGGCTGAGGCGGGTGGGACCGACTTCGTGCATGCCGCCGGAGTTGATCCATGCGGACCCGCCCCCGGCGCCGGTCCCCATGCCGGACCCGGCCCGGAACCGGCGGCGACCTGATGGCCTACCGGTTCAGCCCGCAGGACGTCAGGTTCCTGGAGTCGCCGGCCGGTGTCGAGGCCCTCGCGGAGGCCGGCGCGCTGGCCCTGGACGACCGGTCGCTGATCGCCGACCTGACCCGGATCCGGCGCACCGCCGGAAGTTTCGCCGGTGCGGTGGCCGAGACCGTCCGGCTGCGACGGCGTGCGGTGCAGCGCTGGTGCGGCGGTGACGGGGCACCCGGGCGGGCCGCCTCCCGCGGGCAGCGCGCCTGCGGTGATGGGGATCCGCCGGAATTCGCCCGCTGGCTGTTCACCGACGAGGCGCTGCAGCAGGCCGCCCCTCCGGCGGTGGCCGCCCACCGGGCGCGTCGCATCGCCGGCTGGTCGGCGTCCTGGGGTGCCGGCGTGCACGACGTCACCTGCTCCATCGGCGCCGACCTGGCCGCGCTGGCCGCCGCCGTTCCGGTCGCGGTCGGCTCGGACGTCGACCCGGTCCGCCTGGCGATGGCCCGGCACAACCTGGCGGCCGCCGGCCGCCCGGCGCGCCTGGCGCTGGCCGATGCCCGCACCGTCACCAGCCGGGGACTGCTGCGCTACGCCGACCCGGCCCGCCGGGACGTCACCGGCCGGCGCATCCTGTCGGCCGACACCATCCCGTCGGTGGCCGACCTGGACGCCGCCGATCCGGCGCACCCGCCGGTGCTGCGGTTGCCGCCGGGCATCGACTACGACGCGCTCGCCCGCCCCGGGGAGATCGAGATCGTCTCGCTGGACGGCGCGGTACGCGAGGCGGTGGCCTGGCCGCCCGCCCTGGCGACGGTCGCGCGGCGGGCGAGCGTGCTGGCCGGTGACAGCGTCCGCGAGCAACTCACCTCCGACGACCCGGACGACGTTCCGGTCACCGCCGCCGGCGACGTCCTGGTGGACCCGGATCCGGCGGTGGTCCGCGCGCACCTGGTCCGCCACTACGCGGCCCGTCACCGGCTGTCCCTGCTGGACCCGCACCTGGCCTACCTGACCGGCTCGCACCCCCCGCCCGGGATCCGCTCGTTCCGGGTACTGGACGCGGCACCGTTCGCCGAGCGCACGATCAGGGACTGGGCCCGCCGGGACGGCGTCGGGACGCTGGAGATCAAGCAGCGCGGCACCCCGGTGATTCCGGACGACCTGCGTCGCAGGCTACGACTGTCCGGCGATACCCGGCTCGCCCGGACCGTGGTGATTGCCCGGATTGGCGCTGCGGCGCAAGCATTCTGGTGCCAGGCCGTGCCGCCGGCGGAGTGAACGGGCTCCCCCGTTGCGACCTTGACGCGACAGCCGCGCGGAGTGAGACTGAGCGCCGGCCGACTCCCGGACCAACCTCTCCGCCAGCCGACCACCTGTCCGCTTCGGCTGAAGTACGGAGGGTGTCGCATGTCCCGTCGCCTGCTCTACGCCATCGTGAGCCTCGCCACCGCCGCCGGGATCGCGGTGATCGCGCCGCCCAGCGCCGCCGCGCATCCGGTGCCGCCGCCCGTCGCCTCGGGCCATCACGGCCCGTCCCACGGCTCCGATCACCCGGTCGTGCTGTACGCCTCGGACGGCATGCGGCCCGACCTGATGCAGCAGTACGCCAAGGCCGGCCTGATGCCGACCTACGCGTCGCTGATGCGCACCGGCAGCACCGGCCGCAACGGCCTGGAGCAGGGCTTCCCGCCGAACACCGGGCAGGGTTGGTACACCCTGGCCACCGGCGCCTGGCCCGGGGTGCACGGCAGCACCAACAACACCTTCTTCGACAACCGGCTGACCTTCGACAAGTCCATCTCGTTCTCCTTCCACGGGCCCTCCTCCACCCCGGGGACCGAGCCGACCGACGTGCTGGAGGCGCAGTCGGTGGCATCGGCCGCGGAGCTGGCCGGCAAGGAGGTGGCCCAGGTCGAGTGGACCGGCGGGCTGAACGCGAACATCGACGGCCCCACGGTGGATTACGCCTCGTTCTTCTCCCGCCGCGGGTTGCTGGAATACCCGCTGAACGCGGACAAGCAGGCGTCGGCGGCCGGGTTCGGGCTGTCCTACCAGGTCGCCGCCTTCAGCCCGGCGGCCGGCTGGAGCAACGTGCCGGCCAGCGCCCAGCCGGCGCAGCAGGCCGTGTTGAGCGTCCCGTCCACCTCCTCCAGGAACCCGGACCGCTCCTTCGACCTGTACGTCTACGCCAGCGGCGGCCACGGCTACGACCGGGTGCTGGTGGTGCCCACCCAGGCCGGCAAGGACGGCGGCCAGGCGGTCGCCACCCTGCAGCCCGGGCGCTACCAGGCGGTGAAATTCCGCGGCGCGCAAGGGCTGACGGACGGTGAGACCACCGGCTTCTACCTCAAGGTCACCGAGTTGTCGGCCGACCTGTCGCACTTCGGGCTGTACTTCACCTCGCTCACCCGGCCCAACGCCTCCTGCCACATCGCCGCCTGTGACGCGTTGCCCGCCGGCGCTCCGGGGGAGGACCGGCTGGCCAAGTACATCGCCGACAACCTCCCACCGGCCATCTTCGGCGACTTCGCGCCGCCGGAGGCCGGGCTGATCGACGAGGACACCTGGTACCAGCAGACCGTCGACCTCAACCAGGCGTACGACACCGCGGTGCTGCGCTTCGTGCTGGGCACGCTGCAGCCGGACACCCAGGTGCTGCTGGCCGGCGCCGACGTGACCGACGAGGTCAGCCACCAGATCCTCGGCCTGCTCACCCGGTTCGCGCCGGACGGCAGCCCCAACCCCTACTTCGACCGGATCCAGGGCAGCGGACCGCGGGACCACCGGGTGCAGGCCCGCACCGGGTACCTGACCGGCTCCTATCACGCGGCGGACGCCCGGCTCGGGCTGATCCGCTCGCTGCTGGGCCGCAACACCGACATCCTGGCCAGCAGCGACCACGGGTTCGCCCCGCAGTGGCTGGCCATCGACGCGGCGCTGCCGCTGGCCCAGCTGCACCTGCAGGCCACCGAGCAGACCCGTAACTGCGTGGCCGCGCTCACCGACATCGCCAAGCAATGCGAGGCCGGCGGCACCGCGCAGATCTATCTGAACGTGGCCGGCCGCAATCCCGGCGGCGTGCTCGACCCGGCGGACTACCAGCAGACGGTGGACGAGATCGTCGACGCGTACCGCAACCTCACCGATCCGGCGACCGGCCAGCCGATCATCCAGGCGGTCTTCACCAAGGCGCAGATGGCCGACGTGCAGGGCAGCGACTCACTGAATCCCACCCGCACCGGGGACGTCGTGGTGGTCGCCAGGCCGCCGTACCAGTTCGACGCCGCGACCCTGGGCACCCTGGTCGCCCCGTCGCACTTCTTCGGGCAGCACGGCTACCTGCCCGACGAGGTGGACCTGGCGCACAACATCAACATGCACGCCACCTTCGTGGCGGGTGGCCCGGACATCATGCACCGCACCAGCGTCTCCGGGGTGCGGGCCGTCGACCTGGCGCCCACCCTGGCGGTGCTCGGCGGGTTCGACCCGCCCTTGCAGGCCCAGGGCAAGGTGCTGACCAGCATCCTGCGCGGCGGCGGCCGGTACGTGTCCGGGCAGATCCTGGGCATCAACGACGTGCACGGCAACCTCACCGGCAAGGGGCTGACCTACACCGACCCGTTCACCGGTGTGAAGGACGCGGCCGGTGGCATCGGGATCCTGGCGCGGTACCTGGATCGGGCCCGCCAGGACCAGCGGCACACCGTCACCGTCGAGGCCGGTGACATGGTCGGTGCCAGCCCGCCGGAATCGGCCCTGCTGCGCGACAAACCGACGCTCGACGCGCTGGACCTGATGCACATCGACGTCGGCACCCTGGGCAACCACGAGTTCGACCGCGGGGTCCCGGAGATGCTGCGGCAGCTGCGGGGCGGCCCGTCGCTGATCGACCCCAGCATCACCTTCAGCGGCCAGGACTACCCGGTGGTGGACGCCAACGTGATCAGCGACGCCACCGGCAAGCCGCTGCTGCCGCCCTACGCCATCGAGAACATCGGCGGTGTCCGGGTCGCGTTCATCGGCGCCACCACCATCACCACGCCGATGATCGTCACCACCGGCGCCACCGCCGGGGTGCACTTCGTGGACGAGGCGACGGCCATCAACGGCTACGTGCACCAGTTGCAGCGCAAGGGGATCCACTCGTTCGTGGTGGTCATCCACGAGGGTGGGGTGCAGTCCAGCTTCCCGGTCGGCACCGTGAACGACCGCATCCACGACATCGCCGCGGCGCTGGACCCGGCGGTGTCCGTGGTGATCTCCGGGCACAGCCACACCGTCATCGACAACCGGGTGGGGCACGCCCTGGTAATCCAGGCGTCCTCCTTCACGCGGGCGTTCGACCAGGTGCAGCTGCTGCTGGACCGGCGGTCCGGCACCATCACCGCCGCCTGGGGCCGGGTGGTTCCGGTGTGGACCAGCTTCCCGCCGGCCAGCACCGACCCGTCCGCCACCCCGGTCCCGCCCGATCCGGCGGTGCAGGCCGTGGTGGACGCCGCGGTGGCGGCCACCAACCCGATCACCCAGCAGGTGATCAACACCGCCGCGGCGGACATCCCGTCGCAGCGGGAGGGCGGCGCCAACGCCGCCGGCGAGTCCCCGGCCGGTGACCTGGTCGCCGACGCGCAGAAGTTCTTCGCCGGCACCGACCTGGCCTTCGTCAACACCGGCAGCATCCGGGCCGGGCTGCAGGCCGGACCGGTCACCTACGGCGACCTGTTCACCATGCAGCCGTTCCAGGACGACTACGTGGACACCTTCACCCTCACCGGGGCGCAGGTCTGGGAACTGCTGAACTCCCAGCTCACCCCGCAGACCCTGGGGATCATGCAGATCGCCGGCCTGCACTACAGCTACACCGGCACGCCGTCGGTGAGCGGCAGCGTGACCGGGGTCTATCTGGGCCAGGTCGGGGACGACTCGCATCCCATCCCCAACGACGACTCGAAGACCTACACGGCGACCGCCAACTCCTTCATGGTCGGCGGCGGTGACGGATACACCGTGCTGCAGGGTGCCGGCAACATCGTGCAGACCGCCGACTCCGAGTTGCAGCCGCTGCTGGACTACGTCGGCCAGTTGCCGAACCCGTTCAGCTACACCACGGACGGGCGGATTTCCCTTGAGTAGATCGGAATAGACCGGATAGACCCGGATCCCGCCCGCAGCAGCGGGCGGCATACCGTAGCCGGATGAGCCGGGCCCGGGACGATCGCGCGCAGCAGCGACCGTCCCGAGCCCGCCGCGCATCGGCCGGGAGCCCGCCACAGACGGTCAACCGGCGCGGCATCGCGCTGATCTCGCTGTCCCACGTGGTGGACGACCTGTACCAGGGGGTGGTCCCGGCACTGCTGCCGTTCCTGGTCGCCGAGCGGCAGTACAGCTACGCCGCCATATCCGGGCTGACCCTGGCCGGCAACGTGCTGTCCTCGGTGGCCCAGCCGGCCTTCGGCTGGTGGAGCGACCGGGGCGGCCGGCGCTGGCTGATCCCGGCGGGCATGCTGACCGCCGCGGTCGGGGTGGCGCTGGCCGGGCTGACCCCCAGCTACGGGCTCACCTGGGTGGTGATCGCCATCTCCGGGCTGGGCATCGCGGCGTTCCATCCGGCCGCGGCCCGGGCGGCCCGGCAGGCGGCCGGCCGCAGCAATCGGGCGATGAGCATCTTCTCCCTCGGCGGCAACGCCGGATTCGCGCTCGGCTCGCTGGTGGCCACGCCGGTGCTGCTGTGGGCGGGGCTGCGCGGCACCGTGCTGCTGGTGCTGCCGGCCGTGGCGATGGCCGCCATCCTGGCGCTGCGGCTGGGCCGGGTGCTGGACGGGCCGGACCGGCGCGGACGCCACCGGGCGAACCTGCCGACCGGCACCGACGACTGGCGCTCGTTCGGCAGGCTGACCGCCGTGGTGGTGGTGCGCTCGGTGATGTTCTTCGGGATCACCTCGTTCCTGGCGCTGTACTTCATCGAGCACCTGCACACCTCCCAGGCGGTGGGCGGCGCGGCCCTCACCGTGTTCCTGTTCTCCGGCGCCACCGGGACGCTGATCGGCGGCTGGATGGGCGACCGGTTCGGGCCGCTGGTCAGCATCCGCGTCGGCCTGGCGCTGGTGGTGCCGGCGATGGCCGGCATCGTGCTGGCCGGGTCGACGGCGGTGGCATTCCTGTGCGTGGTGGCGGCCGGGATCGCCGCCTTCCTGCCGTTCAGCGTGTTCGTCATGCTCGGCCAGGACTATCTGCCGAATCGGGTCGGCACCGCGAGCGGCGTCACGGTGGGGCTGTCGGTGAGCATCGGCGGGTTGTTCAACCCGCTGCTCGGCACGCTGGCCGACCACACCAGCCTGCGCACCACCCTGGCGGTGTTGATCGTGGCGCCCGCTCTGGCCCTGGTGCTGTCGGCGTTCCTGCGGGACCCGGTGCGCGAGGACCGCGGCGAGACGACCGTGGCCCCGCCGGCGGACGTCAGCGGGACCCGTGCGGGTGATCCGTTGCCGCCGGCCGAGGAGGTCATCGGGACCGGTGCGGGTGATCCGCCGGCCGGGGAGGTCATCGGGACCGGTGCGGGTGATCCGGTGCCGCCAGGCGCCGACATCACCGGGCAGCGGTGACGGGGCGATCCGCCGGCACCGCGGCCTCGCTAGGCTCAGCGGCCGTGACCTTCGATCTGCTGCCCGCCGTGGACGTCGCCGACGGCCGGGCCGTCCGCCTGGTGCAGGGCAGGGCCGGCACCGAGACCTCATACGGCCCGCCGCTGGAGGCCGCGCTGGCCTTCCAGTCGGACGGCGCGCGGTGGATCCACCTGGTGGACCTGGACGCGGCGTTCGGACGCGGTTCCAACGCAGCCCTGCTGGCCGAGGTGGTGGGGGCGCTGGACATCGATGTCGAGCTGTCCGGCGGGATCCGGGACGACGAGTCGCTGGCCGCCGCCCTGGCGACCGGCTGCACCAGGGTGAACATCGGCACCGCGGCGCTGGAGGACCCGGACTGGTGCGCGTCGGCGATCGCCCGGTACGGCGACCGGGTCGCCGTCGGCCTGGATGTGCGGGGCAGCACGCTGGCGGCGCGCGGCTGGACCAGGGACGGCGGCGACCTGTGGGAGGTGCTGGCGCGGCTGGACGCCCAGGGCTGCGCCCGCTACGTCGTCACCGACGTCACCAAGGACGGCACCCTGCAGGGGCCGAACGTCGCACTGCTGCAACAGGTCTGCGCGGCCACCGACGCGCCGGTGGTGGCCTCCGGCGGAGTGTCGTCGCTGGCGGATCTGGTGGCGCTGGCCCGGCTGGCACCGGCCGGCGTGGAGGGGGTCATCGTCGGCAAGGCGCTGTACGCGGGTGCGTTCACCCTGCCGGAGGCGCTCGCGGCGGTGGCCGGTCCGTCCGATGGTGCCGGCGAGCGGCGGTGACGGGGACCGGGGGTTCGGTCGGCGCAGCGGCGGTGACGGTGCTTGGAGCCTGCAGGGGCGCCCGGGCGGTCAGAACGGAACGGCGGTGGCGAGCAGGCTTTTAGCGTCGGCGGGCAGGTCCTGGTGGCTGCCCCGGCCGGAGACCACCCGGCAGAACTGCACCGCGTCCATGGCGATCACCGGACCGTCCATGCCGGTGCTCCACTCCCCGCCGGCCGGCCCGGACAGTCGCAGCGTGTAGGGCTTGCCGTGCCGGGCGGCCCATTCGGCGACCACGTCGGCCACCAGGCGCCCGTCATGTTCGGGGGTGAGAACGTGCGGCGCGCCGGTGGCGCGGACGATGTCGATCCGATGCATCCACGGATCCCGGGTCAGGATCACGTCGATCAGGTAGCCCAGAGTCCACATCTCCTGGCTGTCGCCGACCTGCTGGGCGATGGGCAGTCGCCGCCGGCGGATCAGCCCGGGCGTCCGGCGACGGGCCGCCGCCGCCTTCGGGGCTCGCGCCGCGATTCTGGCAAGGAGCTGTTCCGGTGTCATCGCGGCCCGTTCCCCGACCTGCACGGCGGTGAGCGCGTCGATCTGTAGTCCGCCCTGTGCCAGGAGCAGCCGGCCGGCGGCGCGGTTCTGCCGGATCGTCTCCCTGATCGATGCCGCCATCTCGATCATGCCGAGGGCGTGGGCTGCGATGGACCGGACATCCCATCCGATGCAGTCGGTCGGTGCGGTCCAGTCCTGCGGGCGCAGCGCACCGAGCAGGTCGACGAGCCGCTGGTACTCCGTCGCGGCCAGCCGCATCGCCTCGTCTCGGGGCAGCGCACCGGTGCGCGGTCGGGTCGGCGCCATGGTGGTCATCTCCGCCTCCTCAGTCGCGGGCCGGGAATCCCGACCTCGTCGCAGTACATGTCCACCAGCCGGGGTAGCTGGCGGCGCCATCGGTCACCGTCCGGATCGTTGGCCTGTTGCTGATCGACGAACCCGCCGAGCAGCGCGGTCCACAGATCGAGGTCGGCCTGATCGGTGATTCCTCGCCGTTCGAATTCGGTGCGCATCCACTGATAGGTGGCCAGCGAGGCCGCGTAGGCCCGGTCGCTGGGCAGGAAGTCCGGAATGGTGCGACGGTTCATCAACTGGTACCGGGCCAGGTCGGCGCATGCGAAGTCGAAGAACGATTGCGCTCCGGCCAGCAGGGCCGGCCGGGTCGCGACGGGTAACCGCAGCGCAGTGAGCGTGGTCGCGAACTCGGTCCAAGCCTGCTCGAACATGGCGTCGTAGATGGCGTTCTTTGACTCGAAGTGCGAGTACAGCGACGGTGAGCGCATGCCGACCCGTGCCGCCACCTCGCGCAGTGTGACCGCCGCGAGCCCGTCCCGCCGGGCGATGTCCCAGGCGGCGGACAGGATCTCCTGCCGAGTTGCCTCACGGCGTTCGGCGCGCCTATCGCGATTAGGCAAAGCGACCATGGTTAGGAAGCGTGCGGCTCGCTGTCGCGTTTGTCAAGAGGCAGATCACAGCGAGCACGACCCGCTGGTCGACGAGCCTTCCGAGACCAGCAGCACCCTGAGCGGTCGGCGACGAGAACGCGACGCTGCCGGACATCGCGGTCACTCGAACGGCTCCCGTGCCGCCCGCGCACACCTGGTCGACGATCCGAATCGTCGGATGCCGTGCCTATCTCCGCTCCGCGTCTCGCAGCAGTGCCACGGTCTGGACCTGCCGGGCATGCTCGGCCCACCCGAGCGGGGTGGCCCCGTGCTGGGCATCGGTGATGCCAGGGTCGGCGCCGGCCCGCAGCAGCGCCCGGACCAGATCGCGCCGACCGCGCCAGGCGGCCCAGTGCAGGGCGGTGGCACCGTCCCGGCGGGCGTTCACGGCGAATCCGGCGCCGACCAGCGCGCGGACCGCGGCGGGAGTGTCGGCACGGTGTATCAGGTCGGGATGACGCGCGCGCAAGTCCGCCACGGCGTCGAGGGCGTAGGGTTCGTCGTTCGCGTCATGCACGCTCGGCGCGTCGATGTCGGCGGCTGCGTCGTGCGTCCGGGCTGCGTCGTGCGTCCGGGCTGCGTCGTGTGTGGCGGGCGCGCGGCCGGCCAGCAACTCGGCCATCACCCGCTGTACGCCGGTTGGAGCGACCGGATCGGCTCCGGCGTCCACCAGCAGCCGCGCGATCTCGGCGCCGCCCGACCGCCAGGCCGCGGCGACCGGGGACAGCCCGGCCAGGTCGCTACACGGCCAGGAGGGCAGCGGCCGACGGACGTCGACGCCGTGCCGCAGCAGCAGCCGCACCCGGCCCGTGAATCGATGATCGATGGCCCAGGCCAACTGCTGGACCAGGAGCTCGGCGGGTGAGTCGAGCACGTCGCCGAGGCGCCGACGCCACGTGCCCCCGTCACCGGAACCCAGACCGTACTGCAGCAGCAGCCGTAGATGATCGTCTTCGGGGGTGAACATCCGGTTGTACAGCGTCTGCCCGTCGTTCGGGTCCGCGCCACGGTCCAGCAGCAGCCGGGCCAGCGCGGGAGCCTGCTGGTGTGACGGTTGCCGGGCGATGCCCTGCTCGCCCCCGCCGAACACGCCGGTCAGCACCGTGAACGGGGTCGGCATGCCGCGCCACAGATATCCGGCGTTCGGGTCGGCGCCGGCGTCCAACAATAGCCGGGCGCACTCCAGTGCGTCGTCCTCGGCCCTGGCCACTTCCGGCTCCGAATCCGTGGGCCCTGCTTGCCTCCCGCGATCGGCGGAGTCCGTACAACCCAGGCGCGAGTAGGCCAGGTACATCAGTGGCGGCCACCGGTGCGGGCCGCCCTCGGCGTTCGCCAGCGCCGGGTCGGCCTCCAGGTGTGCTCGGACCGCGGCGGCGTCGGCGGCGGCGGACGCGGCCCACACCGACGCGGCCGGGATGTGGGGGTGGTCCCGGAGTATCGCGGCCGCGCGCTGCCAGCGGTCTGGCTCGTCCAGCGGGGAGTACAGCAGGCAGGCCAGGGCGCAGAACTCATCGGCGTGGCCGCCGAATTGGTCAGGCTGGCGGCCGGCTCCGTCGGAGCGCCTGTGGGCCTTGTTGATTCGCTCGCCGGGCTCGTCGGGTCGCCCGCCGGGGTCCGGTTCGCTGACCGGCATCGTGCGCCGGATCGGGGCGGCGACATCCAGGTAGTGCTTCAGCCGGGGCCAGCTGGCGAACCCGCAACGGCGGGCCACCACGTGCTGCGCGGCCGTCAGAGGGAAGCGGGCCGGATCGGCTGGCCGGCCCGACGGGTGATGCTGGGCCACCAGCGCCAGGGCCGTCGGGTCGCCCGCGCGCACGGCGCGTTGCAGATCCCGGGCCTCACGGCGCAGCCGGTCCAGGCTGGGGTTGTCGGGCAGGGAAACGGGCATGACGCCCTCCTCTCGTACCGCCCGCCGTCCGCATGGTCGGGCCGAAAGGAGGTAGCTCGGCCGGGATGGTGCCAGTGGTGCGCAGGGAGGTCGCTGCCTCTTTCCGCGGACCGGAGGCGTCCTGCCACGCCGAGCTGATTATCACCCCAGCCCGCCCCGGAACGCACTCGTAG
>DASSTH010000504.1:0-4936 GCA_035708025.1 Nakamurella sp.
TGCCCGGCGCTGCGGCGCCCGGTTGATGCGCGCCCGGTTCGCCTTGCCGGCGGCGATCTCCACCTCCAGCAGCAGCTCTCGACCCTCGGAGACCACCGCGGCGCGGACGATCGCCCGCTCGGCGCCCCGCCGGATCAACGGTGCGTCGGTGGCCACCCGGTGCGACCCCAGGCTGGACAGGTAGCCGGCCGCCTCCACCAGGTTGGTCTTGCCCGCACCGTTCCGGCCGAGCAGGACGGTCGGACCCGGACCCAGTGGAAGCTCCGCGCTCTCCCAGGACCGGAAATCAGCCACGGACAGGTGCCGGATGTACACCGGTCCGTCACCGTCCCTTCGTCGCAAGCCGCGCGCCGGCGTCCGGGTGGCCGGCTCCGGCGCTGCCCAGCATCATGCCGGGTCCACCACCGCCGCTGTGCGCTGATCGTTGGTGACTGCGCGGATGGGATGCGTCCCACCCGTCACAGTGATCACAAGCGCTCGCAATTGATCAGCGCGGCCAGGGGTGACGACCAGCGGGTGATCAGCGCACCCACGAACCAGCGCAACCACGGCGAGCCAGATCCGCCACCACCGCGCCGGGGCCGTCAGCTGATCGGGACGGGCGCGTCCGTGCCTTCCTTGCCCACGGCGTGCCCGCCGAACTGGTTGCGCAACGCAGCGACCACCTTCATGGCGGTCGAATCGTCCTGCCGGGAGGCGAACCGGGCGAACAGTGCCGCGGTGATCACCGGAAGCGGCACCGCGTTCTGGATGGCGGCCTCGATGGTCCACCGGCCCTCGCCGGAGTCCTGGGCGTATCCCCGGATCGACGACAGGCCGGGGTCGGTTTCCAGCGCCCGCACCAGCAGGTCGAGCAGCCAGGACCGGATCACCGTGCCCTGCTGCCAGGAGGCGATCACCTTGTCCGGGTCCGGCACCAGGTCGACGGCGCGCATCAGCTCGTAGCCCTCGCCGTAGGCCTGCATGATCCCGTACTCGATGCCGTTGTGCACCATCTTGGTGAAGTGGCCGGCCCCGACCGGGCCGGCGTGCACGAAGCCGCCGTCGCCCTCCGGCTTGAGCGCGTCGAAGATCGGCTGCACCACGGAGACCGCGTCGGCATCCCCGCCCACCATCAGCGCGTAGCCCTCGGTCAGCCCCCACACCCCGCCGGACACGCCCGCGTCGATGTACCGGATCCCCCGGGTGGCGGCCGCCGCGGCGTGCGCCTGGTCGTCGGTGTAGCGGGAATTGCCGCCGTCGATGATGATGTCGCCCTCGGACAGCACCCCGATCAGGTCGGCCACCGTCGCCCGGGTCGGCTCGCCGGACGGCACCATCACCCAGACCGCGCGCGGGGCGGACAGCGTCGAGACCAGCTCGTCCAGCGAGGCGACGGAGCGGGGGGCGTCCGGGTTGCGGTCGTACCCGACCACCTCGTGCCCGGCGCCGCGCAGCCGTTCGGCCATGTTGCCGCCCATCTTGCCCAGGCCGATGAGTCCGATCTGCATGTCGATCCCCTCTCCACAGTGTCCGCACCGAGCGGGTCGGATCCCGATCGACGCCGGCGCACCGAGCGATGCGCTGCGTTCCGGCTTACCCGCTGGCGGCGGTGACGGAGCCGGCCGGTGTCACGCCGCGGCCGTGACGCGCGGTCCGTACGTTCACCGCCGCGGCCGGAGCCGGCACGCCCGCGGCCGCCCGGGCAGGGAGCATCGACGGTGACGGGACAGCCGGCCGACGCACCATCGAGGGTCGACCGGCTCAGCCGGGCAGCCGGGCGGGCATCACCAGGTACCGGTAGGACGGCGCCTCCCCGCCGGCGGCCTTCTCCGAACCCCCGTCACCGTTCGACGAGCCGGACGGCAGCAGCAGCGCCGGCCGGGCCGGCGTGGTGAACGCCAGCCGCACGGTGTCGGAATGCACCACGGACAGCCCGTCCAGCAGGTAGCCGGGGTTGAACGCGATCAACAACTCGGCGCCGTCCGCCTCGACGGCCAGCTCCTCCTCGGCGCTGCCCTCGTCGTCCCCGCCGGCGGATAGCGCCAGGGTGCCCTCGCTGACCTGCATGCGCAGGTGGTGTCCGCGATCGGTGACCAGGGCGACCCGCTTGATCGCCTCGGTCAGGTCGGCGGCCGGCACGTCCACCGTGGTGGTGTGTTCGTTGGGCAGCAGCGACCGGTACTTGACGAACTCCACGTCCAGCAGCCGGACGGTGGTGCGCCGGCCGCCGGCCTCCAGCCCGAGCAGCCCGTCACCCAGGCCCACCGTCACCTCGGTCGCCGAGCCCAGGCTGCGGGCGGCCTCGGCCAGGGTGCGGGCCGGAACCAGCACCGCGGTGGAGATGTCCGGGGCGTCCGGCGTCCAGGACAGTTCGCGCACCGCCAGCCGGAAGCGGTCGGTGGCGGCCAGCGTCAGCTTCTCGCCCTCGATCTCGACCCTGATGCCGGTGAGCATCGGCAGCGTGTCGTCCCGGCCGGCCGCCACCGCGGTCTGCGCCACCGCCTCGGCGAACTCGGCGGCCGGCACCGTGCCGGAGGTGGCGGGCATCTCGGGCAGCGCCGGGTAGTCCTCCACCGGCATGGTGGGCAGCGAGAAGCGCGCCGAGCCACACACGATGGACACCTTGGGGCCGTCCATCTCCAGGTCGACCGGCTTGGCCGGCAACGCCCGGGTGATCTCCGCGAGCAGTCGGCCGGAGACCAGCACGCGGCCGCCGGTCTGCGCGTCCACGGTCAACTCGGCGCGGGTGGAGACCTCGTAGTCGAAGCCCGCCACGGACAGCGTCGAGTCGTCGACGGTCAGCAGGATGCCGCCCAGCACGGGCACCGGCGGCCGGCTGGGCAGCGACCGGGCCACCCAGGCCACGGCGTCGGCGAGATCCTCGCGGGCGACGCGGAACTTCATCGATGATCCTTTCGCTCACGCAGGACGGCGGGAGATCTGGTGCGGCGTCTCACCGTACGACCAATTCGGTCCGGCGTCATCCCCCGGGGTCGTCGGTGCTGTGCTGCCGGGAACGGTGTCGACAGGGTGATCATGCCTTGTCCCGGACGGGTTGTCCCCACACCGGTAACCGATCGTCTCTCTTCGAGAGAAAGAACAGTAGGCGTAGTAGGTGCTGTGGATGGTGGGGATGGCATGCCATCGCCGCTGGACCGCTCGCGTGTCGGCCATCGGGACAACCTCGGGATGGAGCCGGGACGGGTGCGGCGGCGGTGTGGAGGGCGTGAACCATGCACCGAGCAGCGCGGGGTTGTCCCCAGGTGTCCACAGGGTTGTCCACAAGATGTGCATGATCGGTGTGGCGCCGGTCACGGCCCGGGCCGGGGCCGTGACCGCCGGGGTGCACGTCGGGTGTGTGCCGCTTCAGCGGCGGCCGCGGTCCCGGATCCGGGCGGTCAGCTCCTGCACATACTCATAGGTCTGCCGGCGCTCGGTCATCTCCGACCGGATCTTCTTGGCCGCGTGCATCACCGTGGTGTGGTCCCGGCCGCCGAACACCTTGCCGATGGCGGGCAGGGTCAGCTCGGTGAGCTCCCGGCACAGGTACATGGCGATCTGCCGGGCGGTGGCCACCTGCTTGGTCTTACTGGGCCCCAGCAGGTCGTCCATGCTGAGCGTGAAGTACTCCGCCGTCACCGCCATGATGGTGGCCGCGTCGATGTCGTTGACCAGCGGATCGCGGATCAGGTCGCGCAGCACCACCTGGGCCAGCGCCAGGTCCACCGGCTGCCGGTTCAGCGAGGCGAACGCGGTGACGCGGATCAGCGCGCCCTCCAGTTCGCGAATGTTGCGCTCGATCCGGCTGGCGATGAACTCCAGCACGTCATCGGTGACCGCCAGCCGGTCCAGCGACGCCTTCTTGCGCAGGATGGCGATGCGGGTCTCCAGCTCCGGCGGCTGGATGTCGGTGATCAGCCCCCAGGCGAACCGGGTGCGGACCCGGTCCTCCAGCGTCTCCAACCGCTTGGGTGGCCGGTCGGAGGAGATGACGATCTGCCGGTTGGCGTTGTACAGCGTGTTGAAGGTGTGGAAGAACTCCTCCTGGGTGCCTTCCTTGCCCTCCAGGAACTGCACGTCGTCCAGCAGCAGGACGTCCACGTCGCGATAGCGCCGGCGGAACGCCTCCTTGCGGTCGTCGCGCAGCGAGTTGATGAAGTCGTTGGTGAACTCCTCGCTGGAGACGTACCGCACCCGCGCCCCGGGATACAGCTTGAGCACGTAGTGACCGATCCCGTGCAGCAGGTGGGTCTTGCCCAGCCCGGAGTCACCCCAGATGAACAGCGGGTTGTAGCTCTGCGCGGGGGCCTCGGCGACGGCGATCGCGGCGGCGTGCGCGAACCGGTTGGAGCCGCCCATGACGAACGTCTCGAAGGTGTACTTCTCGTTCAGCCGGGTCTGGGCCGCGCTCGGCGGTGGTCCGGTGCGCCGGCCGCGGTAGGAGCCCCACATCGGCACCACCGTGCCGTCGTCGTCATCGTCCTCGTCGGAGTCCCCCATGGTGGTGGAGGCAGCGGCGGTGACGGCACCCACGGGGCCGGCCGGCCCGGAGGTGACCGGGAGGGTCGGCGCCAAGGACTGCGCGGCGGGCTGGGCCGCCGCCCCGTCCCGATGCGGCCCGGGCGCGCCCCCGCCGGGCAGCGGTGCCGTGCCGTCGCTGCCGGTGTGCCGTGCTGGGCCGTCGGTGCCGGTCCCGCGCGACTCGCCGTCGACGCCGATCCCCCGGGCCAGGTCGGCCCCCGGCACGGCGTCCATCCGCAGGTCGAGTTCGGGGGCGGCGGCGACGTCCGGATCGACCGTCACCGCCAGCACCACGGAGGCCTGCATGCGCTCGGACAGCGCCGTGGTCACCGGTTCCCGCAGCTGGCGTTCGATGGATTCGCGCACCAACTCCGACGGCGCGGCCAGCAAGACGGTGTTGGACACCCGGCCGATGGGCTGCGTCATGTCCAGC
>DASSTH010000505.1:0-3153 GCA_035708025.1 Nakamurella sp.
TGTTGCGCGGCACGGTGACCGGCGGCGACAGCGGCTGGCTGGCGGTGCACACCAGGGCCGGCACGGTGCGGATGCCGGCGAACCGCTCGTCCGCCAGCGGCAGCGGCTGCCTGGTCGGGGTGCGGCCGGAGAAGATCCACGTCACCGCGGCGGGGGCGTCCGAGGACCAGCCCGCCGCGCCGGCCGGCCACAACGCGGTGACGGGCACCGTGGCCGACGCCTCGTTCGTCGGGGTGTCCACGCAGTACCTGGTGACGGTGACGGGTGGCGAGGAGCTGACCGTGTTCAGCCAGAACACCGGCGCCGCGCCGCTGCCTTCCGGCGCGCCGGTGCTGCTGCACTGGGACGCCGCCCACACCTTCGCGCTGGACGGGTCGCAGGACGAGCGGTCCGGGCTGCGCGACCCGGCCGACGAGGAGGCGGGAACGTGACCGGCGGGCCGGGCTGCCTGCACCGGTTCGGCATGCTGATCGGGCTGATCGCGGTCGCCGGACTGGCCACCCTACGGGTCGTGCGCCGGCCGTGAGCATCGCCGCCGCGCTGCCCGGCCAGGCCGTGCCGCCGCCCGGCGCTGCGGGGCCGACGCCGTCCGGCGCCGGGCCGCGCGGCTCGCGCCGGATGACCCCGTACTTCCTGCTGCTGCCGGCGCTGCTGGCGCTGGTCATCTTCTACGTGCTGCCCACTATCACGCTGGCCACCACGTCGCTGCAGACCGGCACGCTGGAACAGGGTTTCGAGCTCACGTGGCACTGGCCCACCTACGGCGAGGTGCTCTCGGAGTACTGGCCCCAGTTCCTGCGGTCCTTCCTGTACGCGGCCATCGCCACCCTGCTGGCCCTGCTCATCGCCTACCCTCTGGCGTACACCATCGCCTTCAAGGCCGGCCGGGCCCGCACGCTGATGCTCGCCCTGGTGATCGCCCCGTTCTTCACCTCGTTCCTGATCCGCACGCTGGCCTGGCGACAGATCCTGGCCGACCAGGGACCGGTGGTGTCGTTCCTGAAGTCCACCGGCCTGATGCACGTCACGGACTTCCTGGGGATCACCCAGGGCCGCATCCTGGCCACCGGTTTCGCCGTGGTGCTGGGGCTGACCTACAACTTCCTGCCGTTCATGACGCTGCCGCTGTACAACTCGCTGGAGAAGATCGACCGCGGGCTGTTGCAGGCCTCGTCCGACCTGTACGCCAACTCCTGGTCCAGCTTCTGGAAGGTCACCTGGCCGCTGTCGCTGCCCGGCGTGGTGGGCGGCACCCTGCTGACGTTCATCCCGGCGGCCGGCGACTACGTCAACCAGCGGTTCCTCGGCACCATCTCCAACACCATGGCGGGCAACGCGATCGACAACCTGTTCCTGACCCAGCGGCAGTACCCGCAGGCGGCCGCGCTGTCCCTGGTGCTGATGGTGGCGATCATCGTGCTGGTGTCGATCTACGTGAAGCGTTCCGGCACCGAGGAACTGGTGTGAGATGACCAGCACCGCGATCATCCCGCCGGCCGTCACCGACCCGGTTCCGGTGTACCGCCGCACCGCCGGCCGGTGGGCCCGGGAGAACCTGGTCACCTTCTTCGGCGTGCTGGCGCTGATCTACCTGTTCGTGCCGATCTTCGTGGTGGTGCTGTTCTCCTTCAACGATCCGACCGGCCGGTTCAACTACACCTGGGTGCGGTTCTCGGTGAAGGCCTGGACCGATCCGTGCGGCGCCTCCGGCATCTGCGACTCGCTGTTGATCAGCCTGAAGATCGGTCTGCTGGCCACCATCGCGGCGACCGTGCTGGGCACCTTCGCGGCGTTCGGGATGGCCCGTCACCGGTTCCGCGGCAAGGCGGTGGCGAACCTGCTCATCTTCCTGCCGATGGCCACCCCCGAGGTGGTAGCCGGGTCCAGCCTGCTGACCCTGTTCATCAACCTGGGTTTCCCGCTCGGCCAGCTGACCATCTTCATCGCGCACGTCATGTTCTGCGTCAGCTTCGTGGTGGTGACGGTGAAATCGCGGCTGGCCGGCATGGACCCGCGGCTGGAGCAGGCCGCGATGGACCTGTACGCCAACAGGTTCCAGACGTTCGTCAAGGTGACCTGGCCGCTGGTGCTGCCGGGCATCGTGTCGGCCGCGCTGCTCAGCTTCTCGCTGAGCTTCGACGACTTCATCATCACCAACTTCAACGCCGGCCAGACGGTGACCTTCCCGATGTACGTGTGGGGGGCCTATCAGCGGGCACTACCGGTGCAGATCAACGTGATCGGCACCGGCATGCTGATGGTGTCGCTGATCCTGGTCGGCATCGGACGGCTGGTCTCCCGGCTCCGGGTGAGGTGAGAGGTGTCCCCCAGGCGCAGCGGAGCGGCGCGCCGGACCGCGGCCCGGACGGGTCGTGCCCGCCGCTGCCGGCCGCGCCGTTCCGCCCCCGGCTGACCACGCATCGCTGACCCACCCCGCGGCGTCGGGGCGGGTCCTCGTTCCGCACCCACAGCCGGCTGCCGCATACCCATCGGCGGCCCCGTTCTCGGTAAGGAGCACCATGACCCGGGCGCAGGCCGCGCTGGCCGACGCGCAACCGTCCTGCTGGTGGCTCGACGACGTCGACGCCCCCGACCCGTCCCCACCACTGACCGGAACCGTCCGCACCGACCTGGCCGTCGTCGGCGGCGGCTACTCCGGGCTGTGGACCGCCCTGCAGGCCAAGCAGCGCGACCCGGCCCGCGAGGTGGTGCTGCTGGAGGGCCGCACCGTCGGGTGGGCCGCCTCCGGCCGCAACGGCGGATTCTGCTCCGCCTCCCTGACACACGGTCAGGCCAACGGAATGGACTGGTACCCGCGGGACATGCCCCGGCTGGAGCGGCTGGGCCGGGAGAACCTGGCCGGCATCGTGCACACCATCCAGACCTTCGGCATCGACTGCAAGCTGGAGCGCACCGGAGAACTGCGGGTGGCCACCCAGGACTATCAGCTGGAGGACATTGAGGCGGACTACCGGCGGATGCTGGACTTCGGCGACGATGCCATGTTGCTGGACGCCGCCGGGCTGCGCACGGAGATCGACTCGCCGACCTACCGCGGCGGCGTGTGGAGCCGCGGGTCCACCGTGCTGGTGGACCCGGCCCGGCTGGCCTGGGGCCTGGCGGACGCCTGCCGGGCACTGGGCGTGCGCATCC